>NZ_JBHYWP010000147.1:3713-15643 GCF_042751845.1 Streptomyces sp. NPDC059398
TGTGCGCGGCGGGGCGCCGCCCCCGCCCCGGGGGGGGCGCCCGCCCCCCCCCCCCGCCCCGCCCGGTGCGTCGGGCGGAGGGTCCGCGGAGCGTTTCGCGCTGGCCAAGTTCGGCGACCGGGTCCTGGAGGGCGGCCGGCTGCTCCAGGACGGGGCGCCCGGCGGTCCCGTACTGCGGCTCTTCGCGCGCTGGGTGCGCCGCCCGCTGCTTCCCGCGGTGCGTCTGTGGCGGCGGAACATCCAGCTCAGGGTGGTCGCGGGCACGCTGCTGATGTCGCTGGCCGTGGTTCTGGTGCTCGGGTTCGTCGTCATCGGCCAGGTCAGGAACGGGCTGCTGGACGCCAAGGAGAAGGCCGCGGTCAGTCAGGCCGCGGGCGGTTTCACGGTCGCCAAGGACAAGGCCAACGCGACGACGGTGTCCGACAGTGACTCCGGCGACCCCGGGGCCGCCAGCAACTCCCGCCAGTGGCGCACCGACCTGGTCGCCCAGCTCGCCAGCGGGGGCCAGGGCGCGTACAGCGTGGTCACCCTCGCTCCGGCGTCCGAGGAGACCGGAGCGGGCAACGGCGGGGAGCGTACGTCCGGGCAGGTGAGCCCCGACAGCGTCTCCGAGGAGCTGCGGAAGAACGTCGACCAGGGCACGGCGCCGTACAAGACGTACACGGACATCAGATACGCCGACGGGCGGGCGCCCGAGCCGGGTCTGGTGGTGGGCCAGCGGCTTGAGGACATCGACCACAAGCCGTACCAGCTGTACTACCTCTTCCCGCTCTCGCAGGAGGAGAAGACCCTCAGCCTGGTCAAACGGACCCTGGCCACCGCCGGACTGTTCGTGGTGGTGCTGCTCGGGGCGATCGCCTGGTTCCTGGTGCGGCAGGTGGTCACGCCCGTACGGATGGCCGCGGGGATCGCCGAGCGGCTCTCGGCCGGCCGTCTGCAGGAGCGGATGAAGGTCACCGGCGAGGACGACATCGCACGGCTCGGTGAAGCCTTCAACAAGATGGCGCAGAGCCTCCAGTCGAAGATCCAGCAGCTGGAGGACCTCTCCCGGATGCAGCGGCGCTTCGTCTCCGATGTGTCGCACGAGCTGCGCACTCCGTTGACGACCGTACGGATGGCCGCCGACGTCATCCATGACGCGCGCAGCGACTTCGACCCGGTGACCGCGCGCTCGGCCGAGCTGCTCGGCGATCAGCTCGACCGCTTCGAGTCGCTGCTCGCGGATCTCCTTGAGATCAGCCGGTTCGACGCGGGCGCCGCTGCGCTGGAGGCGGAGCCGATCGATCTGCGGGAGACGGTGCGCCGGGTGATATCCGGTGCCGAGCCGCTCGCCGAGCGCAAGGGCAGCCGGATCAGGGTGGTCGGTGACGAGCAGCCCGTGGTCGCGGAGGTCGACGCGCGGCGGATCGAGCGGGTGCTGCGCAATCTCGTCGTCAACGCCGTGGAGCACGGTGAGGGCAATGACGTGGTGGTGCGGTTCGGGGTGGCGGGGGGCGCCGTCGCGATCGTCGTGCGGGACTACGGGGTGGGGCTCAAGCCGGGCGAGGCGACCCGGGTCTTCAGCCGTTTCTGGCGCGCTGATCCGGCGCGGGCCCGTACGACCGGCGGGACCGGGCTCGGTCTGTCGATCGCCGTCGAGGACGCGCGGCTGCACGGTGGCTGGCTCCAGGCCTGGGGCGAGCCGGGTGGCGGGTCACAGTTCCGGCTGACCCTGCCGCGTACGGCGGACGAACCGCTGCGCGGCTCTCCGATACCGCTGGAGCCCGAGGACTCGCGGCGTGGGCGCGCGGTGCGGGCCGAGGCGGGGCGGCCTGCCGTGGTGCCGGCCCAGCCCGGCGCGGACCGCTCGCCGCTGCCGCCGCAGCCGCGTGCGGTACCGGCCGACCCGACGGCGCTGCCGGGCAGTGGTGCCCGGGTGGTGCCGAGGGCCGGTGACTGTGCGGCGCAAGGATCGGATCAGGCTTCGGACAGGGCTTCGGATCGAGCTTCGGACCAGGAGGACACCGCCCGTGGGCGATGATCGTGGGGGCAGCCGTGGCCTGAGGGGGCTGCGGACTTACGCGTGGCTCGGCTGCGGGGGCATGCTGCTGGCCGGCTGCGCCTCGATGCCGAACACCGGGGACATCGAGGCCGTCGACCCTTCGCAGCGCAGTGACTCACAGGTCAAGGTGTACGCGGTGCCGCCGCGCGAGGGGGCCGCGCCCGCCGAGGTCGTGGACGGTTTCCTGGAGGCGATGACCAGCGACGATCTGCAGTTCGCCACGGCCAGGAAGTATCTGACGAAGGAAGCGTCGCGCAAGTGGGATCCGGGTGCGCGGACCACGGTGCTCGCCGACGGGCCCACCCGCCGGGCGAATCCGGCCAATGACCGGGACGCGCCGCAGGTCTCCTCCACCTTCGAACTGAGCGGCACGGAAGTGGCCGTGGTGGACAAGCAGCACGCGTACCAGCCCGACAAGGGCACGTACCGCAACTCGATCCACCTCGTGCACCAGAACGGCAAGGAGTGGCGTATCGACGATCTGCCCGCCGGTCTGCTGCTCAGCCTCTCCGACTTCCAGCGCAACTATCACTCCGTCAACAAGTACTACTTCGCGGCCGGTTCCACTTCCGGTACGCCGGGGGCGTCCGGAACATCCGGGGTCTCCCGCACCTCCGCATCCACCGCGTCCGACGACACGTCGGGCGGGAACTGGCTCGTCGCGGATCCGGTCTATCTCCGCCAGGGCATCGACCCCGAGACCCGGCGGGATCCGCTGACGCAGACGGTCGCCTCGCTGCTGGACGGGCCGACCAACTGGCTGAGTCCTGTGGTGTCTTCACGCTTTCCGGCCGGGACAGCGCTCAAGAAGGGCGTCAAGACGCTGACGCTCGACGACCGCAATGGCCTGAAGGTGCCGCTCAACGAGAAGGCGGCCCGTGTCGGGCAGGGGCAGTGCAGGCAGATGGCGGCCCAACTCCTCTTCACCCTGCGCGATGTGACGTCCATGAGGGTCGAGCAGGTGGAGCTGGAGCGCGCGGACGGCTCGCAGCTGTGCGTCCTCAGCGCCGACCAGGCGCAGGAGTACGCACCCGACCGCACATCGGGCAGCCCGGCCGGAGAGTACTTCGTCGACGCCAAGGGGCGGCTGGTGCGGATGCAGGCCATCGGCGGTGACACCTCGGAGAAGACGGAGCCCGAGCCGGTCCCGGGACCGCTCGGAGCGGGCGCGAAGCCGCTGTCGACGGTCGCGGTGGCGCGCGACGAACGCCGGGCGGCGGGGGTGTCGAAGGACGGCGGCACGCTGTCCACCTCGTCGATCGTCTCCGGCGGGGAAGCGGCTGATCAGCTTTACACCAGCCATGCGAAGCAGGAGAAGGACCGTCTGTCGGCGCCGAGTTGGGACGGCCGGGGAGATCTCTGGGTGGCCGACCGGAACCCCGCGGATCCGCGGCTGCTGCGGTTCGCCGGCGGTTCGGGCGCGCCCCAGTCGGTCCCGGTCCTCGGGCTGGACGGTGCGCGCATCGCCGGGCTTCGGATGTCGTCCGACGGGGTGCGGATCGCGCTGCTGCTGACGAAGGACGGGCATACGACGCTCAAGGTGGGCCGGGTGATCCGGCAGGGGACCACCGAGAACCCGACGGTCTACGCCGTGGACGAACTGCGCCCGGCCGCACCGCAGATGGCGGATGTGACGGCGGTGTCCTGGGCGGGGCGCAGTCGCCTTGTGGTGGTCGGCAAGGAGGCGGGCGGGGTGCAGCAGGTGCGCTATATGCAGGCGGACGGTTCGGTTTCCGGGGTGAATCCGCTGCCGGGTGCCAACCGGATCACGGCTGTGGCCGCCTCGGACGACGACAGGCTGCCGCTGATGGCGCTCTCGGACGAGGACGGAATTGTGCGTCTGCCGCCGCGTGCGAATTGGAAAACCGTGGTGGAGGAAGGGAAGTCGCCGGTTTATCCCGGATAGCTGTCTGTCCGGGGACAGCGTCCGGATTGTGGTGGCGCGGGCGGCCGGCGGGTGCTCGCGATTGTTGTGAAAGGGACGCGGAAGGCAGGGGAACCGCTGCCCGGGGCAACAGTACGGAACAGTCCTCCGCGGTCGTCGTCGGTTATCCACAGGGGTGGCCGGATACCCCGTCGCTCGGCAGAGTGGATGTCATGCGGGGGTGGTGGCAGGAAATCTCGGAAGTGGTGCTGCCGAGCGCATGCGGAGGCTGCGGCAGAGTTCGTACGGCGCTCTGCGCGGAATGCGCCGAGGCGCTCTGCGGCGGTCCTGTGCGCAGGGCCAGACCGGACCCGGAGCCGGCCGGGCTGCCGGCGGTATGGGGCGCCGCGGGGTACGAGGACGCGGTGCGGGCCGTGCTGCTCGCGCACAAGGAGCGGGGTGCGCTGGGGCTGGCGGGGGTGCTCGGTCGCGCGCTCGCTGCCGCGGTGCGGGCGGCGGCAGGGCGGAGCGCGGGTGAGGGGACGCTGCTGCTCGTCCCGGTGCCCTCGTCCCGCGGTGCGGTGCGGGCCCGGGGCCATGACGCGGGCCGGCGGATCGCCCGCGCCGCCTCGGCCGAGCTGCGCAGGAGCGGGACGCCGGCGCGGATGCTGGGCGCGCTGCGGCAGCGGCGTGCGGTGGCCGATCAGACGGGCCTGGACGCCTCGCAGCGGCTGGCGAATCTCTCGGGTGCACTGGAAGTGGTACCGGGGGGCGTAGGGCTGCTGGACGGGGGCAGGGTGGTGTTGGTGGACGATCTCATGACGACCGGAGCATCACTGGTGGAGGCATCTCGTGCCGTACGGGCAGTGGCAGGCCTGGAATTCCCCGGAACCGGGGAGCCGGTGGCCGCGGTCGTCGCCGCGCCACCGCTGTCTTTCGAAAATAAACCGGAACTGATAGCTGACTTGCGTCGTTGCAGGTAGCGAGGGATAAAAACCACCTGAACGGGGGTACGCGTGAGTAGCGGGTGCCGAGACCCCTCCCAGCGAGCTATGTTCGGTTGTGAGGAATGGCGGAAGCTGTGGCTCACTTGAATACACGGACGTGCACGGCACTTTCCGGTTTCCGTCGGCTCCGTGGAAAGCCGGGGCTTGCGACGCCGGAGGCTGGTGCGGGTGGGGATCTTCCCGACGGGGGAGGAGGAGGTGAAAGTCACCAAGTCCGAGACTCCGGTACTCACCGGGGTCTGGTGCAAGAGGGAGCTGCTCCGCCGCTGAGCGGAGCGATCCGGGAACGGAGTTCTGCGTGGACATCGTCGTCAAGGGCCGCAAAACCGAAGTACCCGAGCGGTTCCGCAAGCACGTCGCCGAGAAGCTGAAGATTGAGAAGATCCAGAAGCTGGACGCCAAGGTGATCAGCCTGGACGTCGAGGTGTCCAAGGAGCCCAATCCGAGGCAGGCCGACCGTTCGGACCGTGTGGAAATCACGCTGCACTCCCGAGGCCCGGTGATCCGGGCGGAGGCAGCGGCAGGCGACCCGTACGCAGCGCTGGATCTGGCCACGGGCAAGTTGGAGGCGCGGCTGCGGAAGCAGCACGAGAAGCGCTACAACAGGAGGGGCGCCGGCCGTATTTCGGCAGCCGAAGTCGTCGACGCGGTGCCGGAAACGGCGGAGGTCAACGGCGACGGTGAGTTCATCGCCGACGTGACGCCCCAGACCATTCCGACCACGAGGATGGGTTCGCTCGAAGTCCAGGGCGAGGGACCGCTGGTGGTACGCGAGAAGACCCATGTCGGAGCAGCGATGTCGCTCGACCAGGCGCTCTACGAGATGGAGCTGGTGGGGCACGACTTCTATCTGTTCGTCGACGCGGAGACAAAGGAGCCCAGTGTCGTCTACCGGCGGCACGCCTACGACTACGGTGTCATCCATCTGACGACCGACCCGCTCGCCGACATGGAGGCGGCCGGCGCCGGCGGTGCGCTCGGCGGATGACGTCATAAACCGTCGCGGTGCCCCTGGCCGTCCGTACGCACCAGGGGCGCCGCCGTGCGGTGCAGATCGGGTTGGGGATCACCGTTCCGTCGTCCCGGCATGAAATCATGGCGGTGCGCGTCAACCGGGCTTCTGTGAGCTGCGGTTGGCGTCGTACATGAACTTCGGGCCCATGCTGCAGGGGGAGGAACGATGGCGGACCACTTCGGTCCCGCGCACGACCGGGACGAGGACCCCATGGACCATGGTGCGGCGGACCACGGCGGCCCTGACCACCGCGTGGCTCCGTTCAAGGAGCCGATCAGGGTCCTGGTGGTGGACGACCACGCGCTCTTCCGGCGCGGCCTGGAGATCGTTCTCGCCGCGGAGGAGGACATCCAGGTTATCGGCGAGGCGGGCGACGGCGCGGAGGCGGTCGACAAGGCCGCCGATCTGCTGCCCGACATCGTGCTGATGGATGTACGGATGCCCAAGCGTGGCGGCATCGAGGCCTGCACGTCCATCAAAGAGGTGGCACCCAGCGCGAAGATCATCATGCTGACGATCAGCGACGAGGAGGCCGACCTCTACGACGCGATCAAGGCCGGGGCCACTGGCTACCTCCTGAAGGAGATCTCGACCGACGAAGTGGCCACGGCGATCCGGGCGGTGGCCGACGGGCAGTCGCAGATCAGCCCCTCCATGGCATCGAAGCTGCTCACCGAGTTCAAGTCGATGATCCAGCGCACCGACGAGCGCAGGCTCGTACCGGCCCCGCGGCTCACCGAGCGTGAGCTGGAGGTGCTGAAACTGGTGGCCACGGGGATGAACAACCGGGACATTGCCAAGGAGTTGTTCATTTCCGAGAACACCGTGAAGAACCACGTCCGCAACATCCTGGAGAAGCTGCAGCTGCACTCCAGGATGGAGGCCGTGGTCTACGCGATGCGCGAGAAGATCCTCGAAATCCGCTGAGACCCCGCCGCGGAGCGGCGGACGAAGGCCCGGCCCGCTACCCGGTCGCGTCCAGCGCTCCGGCCAGGGCCGCTGCCAACGGGGCCCGCAGAGCTGCCTCGTTGATGCGCTCCACCCGTACGTCGGTGCATCCCACCCAGGCCGCCGCCTCGGCCAGCGCCTCGGCCATCGGCCGCACCGCCTTCCTGCTGTCCAGGGAGATCTGCCGGGCCACCAGGGTGCTGCCCTCCCGTGCGGGGTCGACCCTCCCCACCAGCTTCCCGCCCGCGAGCAGAGGCATGGAGAAGTACCCATGGATCCGCTTGGGCTTGGGAACGTACGCCTCCAGCCGGTGGGTGAAGCCGAAGATCCGGTCCGTACGAGCGCGCTCCCAGATGAGGGAGTCGAACGGTGAGAGCAGCGTCGTACGGTGGCGGCCGCGTAGCGGCGCGGAGAGCGCGGCCGGGTCAGCCCAGGCCGGTTTGGACCAGCCTTCGACACTGACCGGGACCAGCCCGGAATCCGCGACGACCGCGTCGAACTGCTCGCCCTTGAGCCGGTGGTAGTCCGCGATGTCCGTACGGGTCCCGACCCCCAGGGACTTCCCGGCGAGCGCCACCAGCCGGCGGACACACTCCAGGTCGTCCAGCTCGTCATGGAGCAGGGGGCCGGGGATCGCGCGCTCGGCCAGGTCGTACACCCGCTTCCAGCCGCGCCGCTCCGTGCACACCACCTCCCCGTACATCAGGGCGCGCTCGACTGCGACCTTCGACGCCGACCAGTCCCACCACTCCCCGCCGTTCTTCGCGCCGCCCAGCTCGGTGGCGGTCAGCGGGCCCTCGGCGCGCAGCTGCTTGATCACGGTCTCGTACGCCGCATCGGGCAGCTCGTGGTTCCAGTGCGGGCGGTCGCGGTAGGCGCGGCGGCGGAAGGCGAAGTGCGGCCACTCCTCGATGGGCAGGATGCAGGCCGCGTGCGACCAGTACTCGAAGGAGCGGCCCCCCGACCAGTACGCCTCCTCGACGGTCCTGCGTCCGACTGCGCCCAGCCTGGCGTACGGGATCAGCTCGTGCGAGCGGGCCAGGACGGAGATGGTGTCCAGCTGCACCGCCCCGAGATGCCGCAGCACCCCGCGCACACCGCCGCGCCGGTCGGGCGCGCCCAGAAAACCCTGGGCGCGCAGCGCTGTACGGCGGGCTTCGTCGGCGGAGAGTTCGACGGCTGGGGGCGGTACGGGAGTCATGCCCCGAACGATAGGCCGCCCCACTGACAACCGGGCCCGGCCGGGGAAAACGGAAGCGGATCGGCAGATCGACCGGAGGCTGCCGGATCTCCATGCGGGGCTGCGGGCACACCGGGGCGCGCGGGCACGCCGTTCACGGACCCGCCGGCAGGTAGGCGTGCTCCGCCGGCAGAGCCAGGTCGGAGGGGAGTATCGCGCCCAGCCAGGCATCTCTGCGGGTGCCCTTGTTCAGGAGGTCGGCGCGCAGTGTGCCCTCGACACGGAAGCCGGCCTTCTCGGCCACCGCCCGTGACCCCGTGTTGCCGACCTCGGCCCGCCACTCCAGACGCTCCACGCCCAGCGTCGTCAGCGACCAGTGCGTGAGCACCGTCACGGCCTCGGCCATGTAGCCGTTTCCCCGGTGCTCCTTCGCCATCCAGTAGCCGATCTCCCAGGTGGCGGCCCTGCCGCGCTCGAACACGGAGATCGCACCGATCAGCCCGGCGTTCGTGCGGTCCAGCACGGCGAAGGCCAGGCTGGTGCCCGTCCGCCAGCCGTCCGGGACGATCTGCCCGGTGAAGCTCTCCGCGTCCTCGCGCCGGTACGGGGAGGGGACGACCGTCCAGCGCTGGATGTCCGGGTCCTGGCAGGCCCGGAACACGGCCTCGGTGTCCGCGGGGGCGAAGGGGCGCAGCAACAGCCGCTCTGATGTCAGCGTGACGGGTTCCATCGGGCGATTCTGCTGCCCGTTCCGGGCAGGTGCCATGGCTTTTTCGGGTTCTCCCGGCACCTTCCGGACGCCCCGACCGTTGTCCTGAGCGGCGGGCCTCCCGGCGCGGCGGGGTCCTCGCTTACGATGGCCGTTGCTCTACCCCGGTTTGCCGCGTGAAAGTAAGCCGGGCTCCCTGGTCGGTCAGTTTCTCCGGCCCGGGTCCTGGGGTAGCACCCCGGGAGGTTCAGCCAGTGAACTCGACCGCGCCAGGCCCGACCGGCAAGGAGACCAACCCCCGTGTCCGTCTTCAACAAGCTCATGCGTGCAGGCGAAGGAAAGATCCTGCGCAAGCTGCACCGCATCGCGGACCAGGTCAACTCCATCGAAGAGGATTTCATCAACCTCTCCGACGCCGAGCTGCGGGCCCTCACCGACGAGTACAAGGAGCGGTTCGCCGACGGCGAAAGCCTCGACGACCTGCTGCCCGAGGCCTTCGCGACGGTCCGTGAGGCCGCCAAGCGCGTCCTCGGCCAGCGTCACTACGACGTACAGCTGCTGGGCGGCGCCGCCCTGCACCTCGGTTATGTGGCCGAGATGAAGACCGGCGAGGGCAAAACCCTGGTCGGCACGCTGCCCGCCTATCTGAACGCGCTGTCCGGCAAGGGCGTTCACCTGATCACGGTGAACGACTACCTGGCCGAGCGTGACTCCGAGATGATGGGCCGGGTCCACAGGTTCCTGGGGCTCGAAGTCGGCTGCATCATCGCCAACATGACCCCGGCGCAGCGCCGTGAGCAGTACGGCTGCGACATCACGTACGGCACGAACAACGAGTTCGGCTTCGACTACCTCCGCGACAACATGGCGTGGTCCCAGGACGAGCTCGTCCAGCGGGGCCACAACTACGCCATCGTCGACGAGGTCGACTCGATCCTGGTCGACGAGGCCCGTACGCCGCTGATCATCTCCGGCCCCGCCGACCAGGCCACCAAGTGGTACGGCGACTTCGCGAAGCTCGTCACCCGGCTGACCAAGGGCGAGGCGGGCAACCAGCTCAAGGGCATCGAGGAGACCGGCGACTACGAGGTCGACGAGAAGAAGCGCACGGTCGCCATTCATGAGCCCGGTGTCGCCAAGGTCGAGGACTGGCTCGGTATCGAGAACCTCTACGAGTCGGTGAACACGCCGCTCGTCGGCTACCTCAACAACGCGATCAAGGCCAAGGAGCTCTTCAAGAACGACAAGGACTACGTCGTCATCGACGGCGAAGTCATGATCGTTGACGAGCACACCGGCCGAATCCTCGCCGGCCGCCGTTACAACGAGGGCATGCACCAGGCCATCGAGGCGAAGGAAGGGGTGGACATCAAGGACGAGAACCAGACGCTCGCCACGATCACCCTGCAGAACTTCTTCCGGCTCTACGGCAAGCTCTCCGGCATGACCGGTACGGCCATGACCGAGGCCGCCGAGTTCCACCAGATCTACAAGCTCGGTGTCGTGCCGATCCCGACGAACCGGCCGATGGTCCGCATGGACCAGTCCGACCTGATCTACCGCACCGAGGTCGCCAAGTTCGACGCGGTCGTCGAGGACATCGCGGAGAAGCACGAGAAGGGCCAGCCGATCCTGGTCGGCACCACATCGGTCGAGAAGTCCGAGTACCTCTCGCAGCAGCTCTCCAAGCGCGGGGTGCAGCACGAGGTGCTCAACGCGAAGCAGCACGACCGGGAGGCGCCGATCATCGCGCAGGCCGGCCGCAAGGGCGCCGTCACCGTTGCGACGAACATGGCGGGCCGCGGTACCGACATCAAGCTCGGCGGGAACCCGGACGACCTCGCCGAGGCGGAGCTGCGCCAGCGCGGTCTGGACCCCGACGAGAACGTCGAGGAGTGGGCCGCCGCCCTGCCCGCCGCACTGGAGAAGGCCGAGCGCGCGGTCAAGGCCGAGCACGACGAGGTCAAGGACCTCGGCGGGCTGTATGTGCTGGGCACCGAGCGCCATGAGTCGCGCCGTATCGACAACCAGCTGCGCGGCCGTTCCGGACGTCAGGGCGACCCGGGCGAGTCCCGCTTCTACCTCTCGCTCGGTGACGACCTGATGCGGCTGTTCAAGGCGCAGATGGTCGAGCGCGTCATGGCGATGGCCAATGTGCCCGACGACGTGCCCATCGAGAACAAGATGGTGACCCGGGCCATCGCATCGGCGCAGTCGCAGGTCGAGCAGCAGAACTTCGAGACGCGTAAGAACGTCCTGAAGTACGACGAGGTGCTGAACCGCCAGCGCGAGGTCATCTACGGCGAACGACGCCGGGTCCTGGAGGGCGAGGACCTGCACGAGCAGGTGCAGCACTTCATGGACGACACCATCGACGCGTACATCCAGGCGGAGACGGTCGAAGGGTTCGCCGAGGAGTGGGACCTGGACCGTCTGTGGAACGCGTTCAAGCAGCTCTACCCGGTGAAGGTCACCGTGGAGGAGCTGGAGGACGCGGCGGGCGACCGGGCCGGGATCACCGCCGAGTTCATCGGTGAGTCGATCAAGGACGACATCCACGAGCAGTACGCGGGCCGCGAGGAGCAGCTCGGCTCCGAGATCATGCGTGAGCTGGAGCGGCGCGTGGTCCTGTCGGTGCTGGACCGCAAGTGGCGTGAGCACCTCTACGAGATGGACTATCTCCAGGAGGGCATCGGCCTCCGTGCCATGGCGCAGAAGGACCCGCTGGTCGAGTACCAGCGCGAGGGCTTCGACATGTTCAACGCCATGATGGAGGGCATCAAGGAGGAGTCCGTCGGCTATCTGTTCAACCTGGAGGTCCAGGTCGAGCAGCAGGTCGAGGAGGTTCCGGTCGAGGAGACGGCGGAGCGGACCTCGCTGGAGAAGGACGCGGTACCGGCGGGTGCGGCTGCGCGCCCGGAGATCCGCGCCAAGGGCCTGGAGGCCCCCCAGCGGCCCGACCGGCTGCATTTCTCGGCTCCGACCGTGGACGGTGAGGGCGGTGTCGTCGAGGGCGACTTCGAGAACGAGGACGGGCCGTCCCGCTCCGAGGCGGACGGGCTGACGCGCGCGGAGCGCCGTAAGGCACAGAAGGGCGGCGGCCGGCGCCGCAAGAAGTAGGGGCCGCGCGGCGCCAGCCGCTTGCTCCAGGGGCCGGGCCCGGTAC
>NZ_JBHYWP010000148.1:0-13857 GCF_042751845.1 Streptomyces sp. NPDC059398
GCCGATCCCCCCGTACCGCCCCCGCCCTTCGACGGGCGGCGCATCCGGCTCGCACTCGGGATCTCGGTGGGCGCCGGGCTGCTCCAGTACGCGGGCCAGGACCTGCGGTGGTTCTCGCTGGTCCCGGCCGTGGTGGGCGTGGCCATGCTGGTACCCGCCGTGCTGGGGCTGCTGCCCCGCGGTACCTGCCGGGCTGCGCGCGGGCTGCCTTCCGTCGTGCTGCTGCGCGGGGTGGCCGCCGGGTCGTTCATCGCGGCCGAGAGCTTCGTACCGCTGATGCTGGTCACCCAGCGCGGCCTCTCGCCGACGCTTGCCGGGCTCTCCCTGGCGGTCGGCGGCGGGACCTGGGCGCTCGGCTCGTATGTACAGTCCCGGCCGCGCATGGAGCCGTACCGGCAGCGGCTCATGGTCATCGGCATGGTTCTCGTCGCGGCGGCCATCCTGGCCGCGCCGAGCGTGCTGATCCACTCGGTCCCGGCGTGGACGGTCGCGGTGGCCTGGGCGTTCGGCTGCTACGGCATGGGGACGGTCATCGCATCGACGAGTGTGATGATGCTGAAGCTGTCGGCCCCCGAGGAGGCGGGCGCGAACTCGGCCGCCCTGCAGATCTCCGACGGCCTCTCGAACGTCCTGCTGCTCGCTGCGGGCGGCGCGGCCTTCGCGGCGCTGGGCGGGGGAGCGGTGGGCGCCCTGCACGACGGGGCCTCGGCCCCGCACCCGGCGGCGTTCGCCGCGGTGTTCCTGCCGATGGCGGCGGTGGCGCTGGCGGGGGCGTGGGTGGCGACCCGGCTGGGGACCGACTGACTGGTACCACTCTGACCCCACTCGTTGGTACCATATTGGTATGGCTATGAATCTGCGTCTCCGCGACGACCAGACCGAAGCGCTCAAGCTCCGTGCCGAGCAGGAGGGCACCAGCATGCACGCCATACTGCTCCGGGCCGTGGACGACTACCTGGCCAGGACCGCTCATGAGGCCCTCGTGCGCGAAACGGCCAAGGAGCAGGTCGCCAAGTGGTCCGAGCTGATGGAGCGGCTCAAGTGAGTCCCGTGTATCTGTCGGCTGACGACGGACTGGCCATCGCGGACCGTGCCGTCGACGACCAGGACATCGTCATCCGGGACGCCGGGCTGCTCGATTCGGCCGTGCACCGGCCGTCGGCGTCGATGTTCGGCCAGGAGGCGTACCCCGACCTGTTCGACAAGGCGGCTTCGCTGCTCCAGTCGCTGGCCATCAACCACCCCTTCATCGACGGGAACAAGCGCACGGCCTGGGTGTCCTGCGTCGTCTTCCTGGCCATGAACGGTGTGCAGCTGCGTCCGGACATCGACGCCGCCGAACGGTTGGTGGTCGCGGTGGCCGCGGGGCGTACGGAAGAGGTCAAGGAGATCTCCCAGGAGCTGCGCGCCTTGGCGGAGTGAGCCGGGTCTCATCGCGTACGGGTGGCGCCGTTCGCGCGAGGGCTCGATCGGGCCACAGGTAGGGTGGCCCGGTTGTCGTACCGCCGCCCCGTGCACCTCTGAGAACCGATTCGGAGACCGTGACTACTACCGCCTCCCACCACCTCTCACCCGCCTTCCCCGGCCGCGCCCCCTGGGGTACCGCCAGCAAGCTGCGTGCCTGGCAGGAAGGCGCTCTGGAGCGCTACCTCCATGAGCAGCCCCGGGACTTCCTCGCGGTCGCGACCCCCGGCGCCGGGAAGACCACCTTCGCGCTGACCCTCGCGTCCTGGCTGCTGCACCACCATGTCGTGCAGCAGGTCACCGTCGTCGCGCCGACGGAGCATCTGAAGAAGCAGTGGGCGGAGGCCGCGGCCCGGATAGGGATCAAGCTGGACCCGGACTACAGCGCGGGCCCGCTGAGCAAGGAGTACGACGGCGTCGCGGTCACCTACGCAGGTGTCGGCGTGCGCCCGATGCTGCACCGCAACCGCTGCGAGCAGCGCAAGACCCTGGTGATCCTGGACGAGATCCACCACGCCGGCGACAGCAAGTCCTGGGGCGAGGCGTGCCAGGAGGCGTTCGACCCGGCCACCCGGCGTCTTGCGCTGACCGGTACGCCGTTCCGCTCGGACACCAACCCGATCCCCTTCGTCACGTACGAGGAGGGCAACGACGGCATCCGGCGCTCATCGGCCGACTACACGTACGGCTACGGCAACGCGCTCGCCGACGGTGTGGTCCGCCCGGTGATCTTCCTCAGCTACAGCGGCAACATGCGCTGGCGCACCAAGGCGGGCGACGAGATCGCCGCCCGGCTCGGCGAACCGATGACCAAGGACGCGATCGGCCAGGCCTGGCGCACCGCGCTCGCGCCGACCGGTGAGTGGATCCCGAACGTGCTGCGCGCCGCCGACCAGCGGCTCACCGAGGTCCGCAAAGGCATCCCGGACGCGGGCGGTCTGGTCATCGCGTCCGACCAGGACACCGCGCGCGATTACGCCAAGATCCTCCGCAAGATCACCGGCGACCGGCCGGCCGTGGTGCTCTCGGACGAGAAGGCCGCTTCGAAGAAGATCGACCAGTTCGCCGCCGACGAGTCCCGCTGGATGGTCGCGGTCCGGATGGTGTCGGAGGGCGTCGACGTACCGCGCCTGGCTGTCGGTGTGTACGCCACCACCATCTCGACACCGCTCTTCTTCGCCCAGGCCGTGGGCCGCTTCGTACGCTCCCGCAGGCGTGGCGAGACCGCGTCGGTCTTCGTGCCGACGATCCCGATGCTCCTCGACTTCGCGAACGAGATGGAGGTCGAACGGGACCACGTACTCGACAAGCCCAAGAAGGGCAGCGACGAGGAGAACCCGTTCGCGGAGGAGGACAAGCTCCTCGCCGACGCGGAGAAGCTGGAGGACGAGGAGACCGAGGAGCAACTGCCCTTCGAGGCACTCGAATCCGACGCGGTCTTCGACCGGGTCCTCTACGACGGCGCCGAGTTCGGGATGCAGGCCCATCCGGGCAGCGAGGAGGAGCAGGACTACCTCGGCATCCCCGGCCTCCTTGAGCCGGACCAGGTGCAGCTGCTGCTCCAGAAGCGGCAGACCCGGCAGATCGCGCACAGCCGCCAGAAGCCGGCCGAGGAGGCCGACCTGCTGGAGAAGGCCGCCGAGGCCCGCCCGGTCGTCACGCACAAACAGCTGCTCGAACTGCGCAAGCAGCTCAACACGATGGTCTCCGCCTACACCCACCAGAGCGGCAAACCGCACGGCGTGATCCACACAGAACTGCGCCGCACCTGCGGCGGCCCCCCGAGCGCGGAGGCGACGGCGGGCCAGCTGAAGGAACGCATCGCGAAGGTCCAGGAGTGGGCCACGCGGATGCGGTGAGGCAGGTGCGCGGGGGCGGGAGGGGGCTCGGCATGCGCCCCGGCTTCCGATGCCCTACAGATGGGCGACGGCTCGTTTGTCGTGCGGTGGATATGCCGGGTTCCGGCCCGCTGGGGGCTGGTATCCCTCTGCTTCCAGATGGGCGTTGAGCCGCTTGGCGATGTGATCCATCCACTGTGTGTAGGTCTGGCCCTCTGGTGGCATGAGATCACACCCGAGGGCTTCGACTGCGGCTTCCACACATTCCTCGTCGGGGCAGATGGCGAGGAGTTCGGTGATCTCGTGAGCGGCAGCCGCTTTCTCGTGGTCCGCTTCGTGGGTTCCCGCATTGACGTATTCGTCCAGGACGATGTCGTACGGATCCTCGATATCCCGATGGAAACTACCGCCGAGCAGGGTGTTCAGATTCGGAAGGCGCTCGCACCACTCCCAGCTGGTTTCTGGGACTGCGGGCTCTGCTACTTCGCCGGCTTCGGTGAAGGCCGCCAGATGCGGAAGCATGGCGATGAAGCACTCTTCACGAGTTCGGTCCGGTGGGGTGATCATCGGTGGCATGGTGGCGAGGTTGGATGCAACATCGGCCTCGTCGAGTCCGTAGTGGAGCACGTCCATGATCTCGCGTGATACCCGGAAGGCCCGGCCTGGGTAGTACGTGGCCATCCGCAGATAGCTGCGCATAGCCTTGGACGGAGCCTCATCGGTATCGGTGTAAGCGTTTTCGTAGTTCACCGACGAGTACGCAAAAAGAAGCAGCCGCAGCTCCGGTAGCCACTCCGCCCACGGGGCATCGTCGTCGAAAATATCAGGTTGGGTCATTAGTTGTTCCTTCAGATGTCACTGCTCTTATGCTCTTGCGTCTGCCCGTCAAGCAACGGGATGGGTAGTGAGTATGTAATACCCTCCCGGAGCGCCCGGATCTGGTCTTAGGATGACGCGTACGCCCCGGGCCTCTCTGGAACCTTTACCGGCCTGCCAATCTGCACGGGAGAGTGATCGGCCGGTGACCTCGCCGGTATCCTTCACCTGGAAAGCCTTCGGAACTCCGCTTTTTTCGTTCTTCAGCCAGTTGCTGATCTCTTGTTTGTTGGCATCGATGGCCCGTTGGGAAAAGCGCTGGGCTTCACCGGTGTTCTTGAACGTCGACACACTTTTGATCTTTTCTTCCTTCGCCAGTCGATCCCCCATCTGCTTGTCGCTGCGGCCTACATGCTTGGTGACTCCATGGCCCCCGTACCCCTCGTCCTTGAGCGGGTCGGCCTCCCGCGGCTGTGGCGGCTTCGGGCCTCTCCGGCTGGCGCGATTCCAGGCGTTGTAGTCGCCCTTGGACATCGCTGCTATGAAGTCGTCGAAGCCCTTGTACGTCAGAGCCCCGCCGCCTGCGATGGCCGCGCCGCTGAGGATATTCACGGGAACGCCGGCAACAGCGCCGATTCCGGTGGCGTCGAGCGCGGCGCCGCCGAACTCGCCCCCGACGCCGACGGACATCAACCAGATGCCGACGGCACTTTCGAAGATGCCGGTGAGGGAATCCGGGCTGAAGGCGGCCTGCATGACGGTGGCGACGTCGGTGCCGGCGTCTTCGAGGGGGTCCGCCACCCACTTCTTCCACCAGGAGCGCTTCTTCGGTTCTGGTTTCGGGTCCGGCTTGGCGCGCGTGGTGATCCCATTGAACGCGTCGACCGGAGAGATTATTCCGTCACCGAAACTGTGAGGGCCTTTGGCATCGTCGAACATGCGTAGGCGCAACTTGATTTCCGCGGACATGAGGTGCAGTTCCGCGCCGAGCGACCCGGGCAGGCCCGCGAAAGCCGGGACCGGCGCGGTCGGTACGAGGACCCCGCTACCCGCAGAGGTCTCCTGGACGCGCTGAAGGTCCGGGTTGTGGGTGGCCCGCTGTCCGGGGTCGAGTGCCTGCTGCGCGTCGGTCAGGATCGAGCCGATGCTGCGGTGCAGCGCACCCGCACCGGCGCTCGCTCTCTCCAGATCCGCTGCGAGTTTTCCTACCTCTCCCGCATCGAACCCTCGGAAGCCCATCAGTGGCCGCTGTTGTGGCGGGAGGCGTGCTTCGCTCGCTCGTCGAGGTTCCGCGCTTCACCGTCCCAGCGCCGTGAGTCGGCGACGAGGTCGTTCGCCATCGTGTGGAGCGTGCGGCTGTGAAGCTGGAGCTTCGCGGTGGTGGATTCCGCGTAGGGCCCTCTCCATATCTCGGTGCGCCCCTTTCCCCTACCTGCTGCCTTCTTCGCCTCCTTGTCGAGATAGCTGCCAAGGCCATGTGCGGCGGTACGCGCACGCCGCGCCGCCGAACGGAGCGTCTCGGCGCGCTTCTTCAGCTCGGCCGGTGTCTCTGACTCCCCCATGTCGTCCCCCTGCTTATGAGCGAATACGTGTCGTGCGCGGTGTTGGGCAGTGCCTCAGCCCGCGGTTGATCGTAGGACAACGTAAAACGCCGCTGCCGGTGCGCAGTGGGACCGCAGTCGGCATTCCCACTCCACTGGTCGGTCTGAGCGCTGGATCCAGCCAACAGGCCATCGGGTTCCGCCGGTTGGGGGTGGGGCCGGCTAACCCTCCGGGTCTGTCGCGGTCCGCCCGCTCGCACCTCCGGGGCGCTGAGCGGGCGCCGGGAGAGAGGGCGCGCTGCCGGTACGCGGGAGACCCGGCGGAGAGTAAAAGCTAGGCATAAAAAGAGTGAAGGCAGGGGAACGCGATTCGGTCACGTACTGCGGTCATTCCGTTACAAATGGGCCAAACGTCGCACCGACTGCCCGGATTCTGGACTTACCCTTCCGCTGAGCGGACCGGCTCGCTACTGTCCCGGCAACGCATACGCCCCGTGGCAGAGCCGCCTCGGAGCGCAGCCGGTGCCCTGGCCTGCCGGCGGCCGCTGCGCGCGCGTCGCCGACGGGAACCGGTGACGTGACGTTCGTGGTGAGCCGCCGCGACTACCACGTAAGGAGTGGGCGTCGTGACCGCCGAGACTTCTCAGACGCTCGACCGGGGACTCCGCGTCCTCAAACTGCTCGCAGACACCGATCACGGGCTGACCGTCACCGAACTGTCCAACAGGCTCGGGGTCAACCGCACCGTGGTCTACCGGCTGCTCGCCACATTGGAGCAGCACACCCTGGTCCGCCGCGACCTGGGGGGCCGTGCCCGGGTCGGGCTCGGTGTGCTGCGCCTGGGCCGGCAGGTGCATCCGCTCGTCAGGGAGGCTGCGCTGCCCGCGCTGCGCTCGCTCGCCGAGGACATCGGGGCGACCGCGCACCTCACACTTGTCGATGGTTCGGACGCGCTCGCCGTCGCCGTCGTCGAACCGACGTGGACGGACTACCACGTGGCGTACCGGGCGGGCTTCCGCCATCCGCTGGACCGGGGCGCCGCCGGGCGCGCGATCCTCGCCTCCCGGCAGGGGCTGCCCGACGGGCCCGGCTACACGCTCACCCACGGGGAACTGGAGGCCGGTGCCAGTGGCGCCGCCGCGCCGCTGGTCGGGGTGACCGGGGTGGAGGGGAGTGTGGGGGTGGTCATGCTCGCCGACTCGATACCGGAGCGGGTGGGGCCGCGTGTGGTCGACGCGGCGCGGGAGGTCGCGGAGGCGTTGCGGTGACAGGGGGGTGGTGACGTGGGGCGGTGACATGGGGCGGTGCGGGTGGTGTGTGGCGCGGTGCGGAGATGTGAGCTGCCCGGTGTGCACGGGGCTCTGCCCCGGACCCCGGTCCTCAATCTCCCCCGGACTCCGTCCGGGGGGACCCCCAGGACGGGCTTGATTTGGCCGGGGTGTCGCCGGACGGGCTTGATTCGGCCGGGCGGGCGGGCCGATTTGCGGTGCCCGATAGATTGGGGCGGTGCTCCTCCGTGATCCGCGCTCCCGTGTCCTCGCCGTCTGTGCCGTTCTGCTGCTCGCTCTGCTCGGTACGGCCGCCTTCGCGCCGCTGCCGTTCTCGGTGGCGCAGCCGGGGCTGACCGCCAACGTGCTCGGTGACGACAAGGGGCAGCCCGTGATCAGCGTCTCGGGTGCTCCCGTACGGAAGACGTCCGGGCAGTTGCGGATGGTGACCATCGAGGCGACCGGGCCGTCCACGGACGTGGATCTGGGGCAGGTGGTCGACGGCTGGTTCCGTACCGACCGGGCGGTCATGCCGCGTGACGCGGTCTATCCGGGCGGCGGCAGCGACAAGCAGATCGAGCAGCACAACCTCGACGAGATGAAGGGCTCGCAGGACGCCGCGACCGAGGCCGCGCTCTCGTACCTCGGTGACAGCTCCAAGAAGGTCAAGGTGGTGCTGCACCTCGCGGACGTCGGCGGCCCCAGCGCCGGGCTGCTCTTCTCGCTCGGCATCGTCGACAAGCTGGACGGCGACGGTGCGGGCAGCGACCTCACGGGCGGGCGGACCATCGCCGGTACGGGCACGATCGACGCCTCGGGGAAGGTCGGCGCGGTCGGAGGGGTGGCGCTGAAGACGCAGTCCGCCGCCCGCGACGGGGCCACCGTCTTCCTCGTCCCGAAGGCCGAGTGCGCGGACGCCAAGTCCGGCCTTCCGCACGGCCTGCGGCTGATCCCGGTCACCACGCTCAAGGGCGCGGTGTCGGCCCTGGGGGCGCTCAAGAAGGGCGGGTCCGTGCCCAGCTGCTGAGCAGCCTCCCCGCACTGGTCGTCCCGTCGTCCCGCACCGGTCGGCCCGTCCCGCGCCGGTTGCCCCTCTCGCACCGGTCGCCCCCCCTCTCGCGCCGGTTGCCTCTCACCCGTTCCTGATGAAGCCCTCCTTGATCAGCCAGGCCTTCGCCACCTCGTGCGGGTCCTGGCCCTCCACGTCCACCTTCGCGTTCAGCTGCTGTGCGATCTGTGTCGTCAGCTTCTTCGTGATCGGGTTGAGCACGTCCGCGATGGCCGGGTGCCTCTTCATCGCCTTCGTGTACATCTCGGGCGCCGCGTTGTAGTTGGGAAAGAACTTCCTGTTGTCCGCGAGGACCTTGAGCCCGAGGTGGGGGATGCGGCCGTCCGTCGTGAACACCTCGCCCAGGGTGCAGGTGCTGCCCCGGGAGACCTGGGTGTAGACCACACCGCTGTCCATCTTTTTGATGTGCGACTGCGGGATCGAGAAGCCGTATGCCCTCTCCACTCCGGGCAGCCCGTCGTTGCGTACCGCGAACTCCGCCTCGACGCAGACCGTCGCCGCCGACGGGTTCGTCTTCGCCAGCCGTGCCACGTCGGATAGGTCCTTGAGGTGGTACTTCGCGGCGTTCTTCGCGCTCACCGCCAGTGCGTACGTGTTGTTGAGCCGGGCGGGCGGCAGCCAGGTGATGCCGTTCGCGAGGTCCGCGTCATGGACGGCCTGCCACTGCTTCTGCGGACTGGCGATGGGCTTGGTGTGGCCGAGGTAGGTGATCCAGGCCGTGCCCGTGTACTCGTACATTCCGTCCGCCGAACCGGACTTGACCGCCTCGCGCGCGCCGATCGACCCCTGGATGTCCGTCCGGTCCAGGACCGAAGCCCCCGCCGCCTTGAAGGCAAGGCCCATCATCTCGCCCAGGATGATCTGCTCGGTGAACTGCTTCGACGTGACCGTGAGGTTCGCGCCCTTCAGCGGCAGCCCCCGGCCGATCGACCCGGGCTTCACATCGTCGACCATGGGGCTTCCGCTGGTGAGCCCGCACCCCGAGAGCGCGGCCGCTGCCGCCAGGACCCCGGCCCCGGCCGCCGCGAGTGTCGTACGTACCCGCATCACGTCTCCAGCCCGCGCGGCCGCAGCAGCACCTCGGCGATCGACGCCAGCCAGTCCACCAGCAGCGCCAGCGCCACGGTCAGTACGGAGCCCAGGATCAGCACCGGCATCCGCTGGTTGGTGATCCCCGCGTTGATCAGGTCCCCGAGGCCGCCGCCCCCGCCGAACGTGGCCAGCGTGGCGGTGCCCACATTCAGTACCAGCGCCGTCCGCACCCCCGCCAGGATCAGCGGTACGGCCAGCGGCAGTTCCACCCGCAACAGCACACCGGGCGCCGACATCCCGATGCCCCGCGCCGCGTCGATCAGGCCCGGGTCGGTGGCGCGCAGGCCCGCGATGGTGTTGCTGAGCACCGGCAGCACGGCGTAGATGGTGATCCCGATCAGGGCCGGCTCCCGGCCGGTGCCGAGCCAGATCACCAGCAGGGCGAGCAGGCCGATCGCGGGCGTCGCCTGACCGATGTTGGCCAGCGCCACGACGTACGGCGAGGCCCTGCGCAGTGCGCGGCGGGTCAGTGCGATACCGAGCGGGATCGCGATGATCAGTACGAAGAAGGTGGAGATCGCGGTGAGCTGGACGTGCTGCCACAGGGCGGTCTGGGTCGCGTCGTGGGCCAGCGAGTTCCGCGAGATCGAGTCCAGGTGGATATGGGTGATCCAGATCAGCGTGGCGCCGACCACGACGGCCAGCAGCACCGGCATGAAGAGCAGCTTCAGCCAGGTCAGCCGGCGCACCGGCCGTCCGGGCGGCCGGCGCGCCGCGGTCAGCCCCTGCCGGGTCTCCTCGGCCCCCGCCTCCGCCTGCTCGGCCAGTCCTTCCTGTTCGGCCTGCTCGTCGCGGAACGCCAGCCCCCGGACCTCGTGTTCACCGTCGGGACGCTGCGGCGGGCGCCGGCCGCCGGAGCTCACGACGGGTCCTCCCGTACGCCGGCCGTCCCACCGCCGGAGATCCCCTCCTGGAGCGCATGGGTCTGCTGTGCCCGCTGATCCGCCAGGCCCTGATCGTGCTCCAGAGCCGCGAGCCGGTCGGCCTCCAGCATCTCGTGCACCGAGTTCATCAGCGTCTCCATGGTGACCACGCCGATGAACTCGCCCCTGCGGCCGGTCACCGGGACCCGCCCGCCGCTGTCCGTCAGTACGGCCTCCAGCGCGTCGCGCAGCGTCGCGTCCCGGGTCACATGGTCGTGTACGAGTGTCCCGGCCCGCGCCAGTGAGCCGCGCGCCCGCATCAGGTCGCCGCGCCGCAGCCACTTGTAGGGGCGGCGGTGTGTGTCGAGCAGCAGCACCTCGTTGGTACGGCCGGTCCGCAGCAGGGTGAAGATGGACTCCAGCGGGTCGTCGATCGTCGCGGTCGGGAAGTCGGCGATCTCCACCTCCCGTACCCGGGTCAGATTCAGCCGCTTGAGCGCAGCGCCCGCCCCCACGAAACCCGAGACGAAGTCGTCGGACGGGTTGGTGAGGATCGCCTCGGGGGTGTCGAACTGGGCGATGTGCGACTGCTCGCGCAGCACCGCGATCCGGTCGCCGAGCTTGATCGCCTCGTCGAAGTCATGGGTGACGAAGACGATCGTCTTGTGCAGCTCGTGCTGGAGCCTGATCAGCTCGTCCTGGAGGTGGTCGCGGGTGATGGGGTCCACCGCGCCGAACGGCTCGTCCATCAGCAGGACCGGCGGGTCGGCCGCCAACGCCCTTGCCACCCCCACCCGTTGCTGCTGGCCGCCGGAGAGCTGGCGCGGATAACGGCCGTGGTACTCACGCGGGTCGAGCCCGACGAGGTCGAGCATCTCCTCGACCCGGTCCCGCACCCGCTGCCTGGACCAGCCGATCATCTTCGGTACGAGGCCGATGTTGTCGGCGACCGTCATGTGCGGGAAGAGGCCGGAGGACTGGATCGCGTAACCGACCTTGCGGCGCAGCTTCACCGGGTCGATGCCGGTGACGTCATCGCCGCCGATCCTGATCACCCCGGACGACGGCTCGATCAGCCGGTTGATCATCCGCAGCGTCGTGGACTTGCCGCACCCCGAAGGGCCCACCAGGATCACGATCTCCCCGGCCGCGATGTCCATGCTGACGCTGTCCACGGCGGGCAGCGGGGTTCCCGCGTACTGCTTGGTGAGGTTCTCCAGCTGGATGGTGGCACCGGTGACGGCGTTCTGCTCCGGTGGCTCCGCGGGGTCCGGGCGCGCCGGTCCGGCCCCGGACACCGACCCTGGACCTTCGTACGGCGCGTGGTCAGACACGGATCCCCCTCGAAATGGTCAGGCGCCCGATCAGGACGTACGCGGCGTCGAACAGCAGCGCCAGGATGATGATCCCGAGCGTTCCGGACAGCACCTCGTTGAGCGCGTTGGCGCTGCCCAGGCTGGAGATCCCCCGGAAGATCTGGTTGCCGAGGCCGGGCCCCGACGCGAAGGCGGCGATGGCGGCGATCCCCATCAGCATCTGGGTGGCGACCCGGATGCCGGTGAGGATCGGCGGCCAGGCCAGCGGCAGTTCCACCCGCAGCAGCCGCCGCAGCCGGGACATCCCGATCCCGGTGGCCGCGTCGACCAGGTCGTCGTCAACGCCGCGCAGCCCGACGATGGTGTTGCGGACGATCGGCAGCAGCCCGTACAGCACCAGGGCGATCATCGTCGGCGCGACACCGAGACCCACGATCGGGATCAGCAGACCGATCATGGCGAGCGAGGGGACGGTGAGGATCGAGGAGGTCGTCGCGACGGCGACGTTGGCCGCCCACTCCGTGCGGTACGACAGGACCCCGATCACCACCCCCAGCGCGGTCGCGATGACCATCGCCTGGAACACCGCGCTCGCATGCTGGCCCGCGTCCACCAGCAGCTGCGGGTAGCGGTTGCCGAGGTACTGCCAGAAGTTCACTCCTCGGGGCCCCTTCCTCGGCCGGCCTGCTCCACCAGCGGGATGATCCGCAGCGGAACGGGGTTCTCCATGACGATCGCCGTGGAGGCGCGCACGATGCCATCGAAACCCACCACCAGGTCGATCACCCGTTGAAGATCCGCGTTCGACCGGGCCACCAGGCGGCAGAGCATGTCGCCGTGACCGGTCGTGGTGTGCAGTTCCAGCACCTCGGGCACCCTGCTCAAGTGGGCCCGCACATCGGCCCCTTGGCCCTGTTTGATCTCCAGCGTCGCGAAGGCCGTCACCGGATAGCCGAGGGCGGCCGGATCGACGTCGGGGCCGAATCCCCGGATTACTCCATGCGACTGGAGCCGGTCGAGTCTGGCCTGTACGGTCCCGCGCGCCACACCGAGCCGCCGCGACGCCTCCAGCACCCCGATCCGGGGCTCACGGGCCAGCAGCACGATCAGCCGGCCGTCCAGTCCGTCGATGCCCGCACCCGAACCCGTACCCATGCCCGTCCCCACGCCCATGCTTCGCTCCCGTCGGTCACGCATGCCACTGTTCTGTGGTCACCCTGTACAGATGGACCGCCCATCCTGGTCTTCTACTGCACAGATTGCCCAGCAAAATCGTGAACTATTGCGCACCTTGCGATACGGCGGGATGCTTCTGCCATGACTGAGACCACCCAGCACACCCCGGACACCGCGCGTGAGGCCGACCCCTTCCCGGTGAAGGGAATGGACGCGGTCGTCTTCGCCGTCGGCAACGCCAAGCAGGCCGCCCACTACTACGCGACCGCCTTCGGTATGAAGCTCGTGGCCTACTCCGGACCGGAGAACGGCAGCCGCGAGACCGCCAGTTACGTCCTGACGAGCGGCTCGGCCCGCTTCGTGTTCACCTCCGTCATCAAGGCCGCGACCGACCACGGACGCTTCCTCGCCGGCCATGTCGCCGAGCACGGCGACGGCATCGTGGACCTCGCCATCGAGGTGCCGGACGCCCGCGCCGCGTACGCCTACGCCACCGCGCACGGCGCCACCGGCCTCCAGGAGCCGTACGAGGTCAAGGACGACCACGGCACGGTGGTCCTGGCGGCCATCGCCACCTACGGCACCACCCGCCACACCCTGGTGGAGCGCAGCGGCTACGACGGTCCCTACCTGCCCGGGTACGCCGCCGCCGACCCGATCGTCGAGCCGCCCGCCCGGCGTATGTTCCAGGCCATCGACCACTGTGTCGGCAACGTCGAACTCGGCAAGATGAACGAGTGGGTCGCCTTCTACAACAAGGTCATGGGCTTCACCAACATGAAGGAGTTCGTGGGCGACGACATCGCCACCGAGTACTCCGCGCTGATGTCGAAGGTCGTCGCCGACGGCACGCTGAAGGTGAAGTTCCCGATCAACGAGCCGGCGGTCGCGAAGAAGAAGTCGCAGATCGACGAGTACCTGGAGTTCTACGGGGGCGCGGGCGTCCAGCACATCGCGCTGGCGACGAACGACATCGTGGGTTCGGTCCGGGCCATGCGGGCGGCTGGCGTGCAGTTCCTGGACACGCCCGACTCGTACTACGACACGCTGGGGGAGTGGGCGGGCGAGACCCGCGTCCCCGTGGAGACCCTCCGCCAGGAGCGGATCCTCGTCGACCGCGACGAGGACGGCTACCTGCTCCAGATCTTCACCAAGCCGGTCCAGGACCGGCCGACGGTCTTCTTCGAGATGATCGAGCGGCACGGGTCGATGGGCTTCGGCAAGGGGAACTTCAAGGCGCTGTTCGAGGCGATCGAGCGCGAGCAGGAGCGGCGCGGGAACCTGTAGCGGGCCGTGGGCCCGTATCGGGTCGTGGGCGCGTAACGGGTCGTTGGCCTGTGCGAACCGTGGACCCGTAGCGGGTCGCTAGCGGGCGGGCGCGTGGTGGGCGGGGGCCGGATACCGTATCCGGCCC
>NZ_JBHYWP010000149.1:0-13031 GCF_042751845.1 Streptomyces sp. NPDC059398
CAGCCCGGACCTCCCGCGCCGCCGGTGGTGTCACCAGGTGACGGGGAGTTCGTGGACGCCGTAGACGGCCATGTCGGTACGGAAGGGGACCTCGTCGAGCGGGCAGTCGAGGCGCAGGCCCGGCAGACGGCGCAGCAGCGCGGGGTAGGCGAGCTGCAGCTCGATCCGGGCGAGGTTCTGGCCGAGGCACTGGTGGGGGCCCGAGCCGAACGCGAGGTGCCTGCGCGCCTGCCGGTCGACGTCGAGCCGGTCCGGATCCGTGAAGACCTCCGGGTCGCGGTTGGCAACGTCGGTGGCGCAGATCACCGCGTCGCCGGCCCTGATGAGCTGACCGCCGACCTCGATGTCCGCGGTGGCGACCCGGCGCCGCCCCAGGTGGGTGATGGTCAGATACCGCAGGAGTTCCTCGACGGCGCCCGCCACCCGCTCGGGGGTGCCGTCGCGGACCGCCGCCAGCTGCTCGGGGTTCTGGAGCAGCGCGCAGGTACCGAGGGCGATCATGTTGGCCGTGGTCTCGTGCCCGGCGACCAGCAGCAGCCTTGCCTGTTTGGCGCATTCGTCGCGGGTGCTGATCCCGGTCACCAGATAGTCCGCCGCGAGCCGGCTGAGCAGGTCGTCACCCGGGTCCTTGGCCTTCTTCTCCACCAGGCCGCCCAGGTAGTCGACCAGTTCCTGCGAGGCGTCCAGGGCTTCCTGCGCGCTGCTGCGGGTGTCGATGATGACGGCGCTCGCCCGCTGGAAGAACCCGTGGTCCTCGTACGGGACACCGAGCAGCTCGCAGATGACCAGCGAGGGCAGCGGCAGCGCGAAGGAGGTGACCAGGTCGGCGGGGGGTCCGGCCTTCTCCATCCCGTCCAGCAGGTCGCCGATGATGCGCTCTATGCGCTCCCGCAGGGCCTGGGTCCTCTTGATCGTGAAGTCGCCGGTGAAGCGCTTGCGCTGCTCGTTGTGCTCCGGTTCGTCCATCGTGATGAAGGTGCGGTTGTGGGCCCGGGTGGCCTCACTGCCCGCGCTGAAGCTCGGATAGGAGGGCCGCCGGTTGTCGGCGCTGATGCGTTCGTCGCGCAGCAGCGCCACCTGGTCGGCATGCCGGGTCACGTACCAGGCCGTGGCGCCGTTCCAGAGCGTGACCCGGGAGATCGGCTCGGAGCTGAGCAGTCCGGACATCTGCGGCGGCGGGTCGAAGGGGCATCCGGCGGCACGGCGGGTGGAGTACGCGGGGGGTGCGGTGGGGACCTCGGTCATCGTCGTCCTTCCACGGTGGGTGCGGGGGGTGAGGGGCTTGCGGAACCGGGCCGTCCGTCAGGACAGGGTGATGGCGGCGGCCGGACAGATCTGTGCGGCCTCCTCCACAGCGGCGTGCTGCGCGGCGGGCGGGCTGCTGTTCAGTACGACGACGATCCCGTCCTCGTCCCGCTGGTCGAACACGTCGGGGGCGGCGAGCACGCACTGGCCCGCAGCACAGCATTTGTCGGTGTCCACGGTGATCTGCACGTCGTTCCTCCAGCATTGGCGTGAGCATGAGGGGATGAGCGCGTTACTTAACAAAAGTAACTTCCCGTGGACGGTAATACCCCGCTCGCCTCCCGGGGAAGCCCCAGTCCGTGCATAGGGCATCTTTCTGGCCACTTCCGGAGCGGAGCCGGAGGGGAAGCCGGAGAGGACGGCATGCGCGATCATCGTGGCGTGGACCATCCCGAACCCGACGACTCAGCCGCCCAAGACCTCTACAGATCGCTCGCCGACCTCGCCTACACGATGGCCGGCAACCGTGCCCACATGCGGCTGCGCCTCCAGGCGGAGGTCACAGTCGACCGTGCCTCCCTCGCCCTGCTGCGCACCCTCAAGGCGGCGAGGTCACCGCTGCGGATGGGCGAGATCGCGCAGGCCCTGCTGGTGCAGGCGCCCCATGTGACCCGGGAGATCCGCGGCCTGGAGGAGCGCGGCCTGGTCCGCACGGTCCAGGACCCGGGCGACCACCGGGCCCGCCGGATCGCCGTCACCCAGGAGGGCCGCGAGGTCGTGGAGCGCGCGGAGGAGGCGGGCCGGCGCTGGCTCGACGACGCGCTGGACGGATTCGACCCGCACGAGCTGGTCACTGCGGCCGCCGTGATCAACCGCGTCGTCGAGGCCTACCGCAACCCCTGAGCCCGGCCCCGCCCAACCGGACAGCACGGCGGGACAGGCGCAGCCGGACAGGGCACACACGGCTGGACACGAGCAGTACGCCCCCGGCGTCCATGACGTCGAGGGCGTACGCGTATACGGACCGGTGCGGGTCCCGTGGCGGTGCGGTCAGGCGCTCTGCCAGAGCCGGGTCATCACCCGTACACCGAACCGCAGTCCTTCGAGCGGCACCCGCTCGTCCACTCCGTGGAAGAGCCGCCCGTAGTTCAGGTCGTGCGGGAGCTTGAGGCCCTTGAAGCCGAAGCACCGGATGCCCAGGTGGGTGAAGGCCTTGGCGTCCGTACCGCCCGGATTGCAGTACGGCACCGGGTGGCCGTCCGGGTCCTCGGCGCGCACCGCGTCGCACATCGCGTCCACGAGCGGTCCGTCGAACGTGGTCTCCATCGCGAGGTCGTGGTTGACCCACTCCCGGCTGACCGAGGGCAGCAGCAGGGCGTCGATGGTGTCGATCAGCTCCTGCTCATGACCGGGCAGGAAGCGGCCGTCGACCCGGGCGGTGGCCCGGCCGGGGATGACGTTCGTCTGGTAGCCGGCCTGGAACATGGTGGGGTTGGCGGAGTTGCGGAGCACCACCTGGATGAAGTCCTTGACCGGGCCGAGCCGGTCGAGGGTGCCCTCGATATCGTCCTCGTCGAACTCGACCCCGTAGAGCCGGGCGGCCTCGGCGAGCAGCGCCCGCACCGGCTCGATGAGACGGATGGGGAAGGTCTGGCGGCCGATACGGCTGAGCGACTCGGCGAGGTCGGTGACGGCGTTCTCGTCGTTGGGCGACGAGCCGTGGCCGGCCCGGCCGGTGGCGGTCAGCTCCATCCACGCCATACCGCGCTGGGCGTTCTCGATCGGGTACAGCCTGCGCGTGTCGTCGATGGCGAAGGAGAATCCGCCGCCCTCGCCGATCGCCTCGGTGACCCCTGCGAACAGCTCGGGCCGGTGCTCGACGAGCCAGTGGCCGCCGAACTTGCCGCCCGCCTCCTCGTCCGCGAGGAAGGCCAGGACCAGGTCCCTGGACGGGCGGGTGCCGGTCCGGGCGAAGTCCCGGGCGGTGGCCAGCATGACGGCCACCGTGTCCTTCATGTCGATCGCGCCGCGGCCCCAGAGGTAGCCGTCGCGGATCTCTCCGGAGAACGGCGGCACCTGCCACTCGGACGCGTCCGCCGGTACGACGTCGAGATGGCCGTGGACCATCAGGGCGCCGCGCTCGCGGTCGGCGCCCTCGATACGGGCGATGACACTGGCCCGCCCCGGCGCGCTCTCGATCAGCTCGGACTCGATACCGACCTCGGCCAGCCGGGCCACGACCCAGTCGGCGCAGGCGCGCTCGTTGCTGATCGGGTTGGAGGTGTCGAAGCGGATCAGCTCGGCGCAGAGGTCGACCACCTCGCGCTGCGCCTCTTCGGACGCGGGAACCGTTCCGGCTGCTGTGGTTTCGGTGTCAGGGGTGTTCATGCCGCTCCCACGGGGGTGTTGTTGTCGGCGACGGGGAGGTCCGGGGAGGCCTCCAGCGTCGATGTGCCGTACGGCTTGATCCAGCCCAGCAGGCCCAGCGCCGCGTACAGCACGAATGCGGTGATCAGTGAGTTGAGCGCGGGGATGCCGCCGTCGTAGAACTTGCCGACGCAGAAGGCCGCGATCCAGATGACCAGGGACATCGGAACCCAGGTGGGCGAGGTGGCCGGCAGGGTCTCGGCGTCGCGGGTCTCGTCCAGCGGCTTGCGCATCCGGCGGACGATCCAGTACTCGGCCACGATGATCCCGCCGATCGGCGGGATGGCGACGCCCAGCAGGGACAGGAAGTCCGTGAAGTGGGTCATGATGCCGACCGCCGACAGGAGGGTGCCCGCGAGCCCCAGCACGATGGTGACCGCGCCGCGGTGCAGCCGCTTGCCGAAGACCACCTGGAAGAAGTTGACGACGCCGAGCGAGGAGCCGTACAGGTTCCAGTCGTTGACCTTGGCCGTGGACATCAGCACCACGATCACGCCGATGGCGCCCGAGGTGCTCAGGACGATGTGCGAGACCTGGTTGCTCTTGACGAGGTGGCCGAGGAGCACACCCGTCATACCGACAATGTACTCGGAGAGGATCATCGAGGAAGCGCTCTGCAGGAAGACGTGCGAGCCCCTCCTGTTGAAGCGGGTCATCTCCGGCGCGACGATGGCGCCCGTCATGAAACCGCCCGCGATCGCGGTGGCGGCCACCGCCAGCGAGATGTGCTGGGACGGCGCCGGCGAGTGGACCAGGTCCATGAAGGAGTGCTTGGTCAGGGTGGAGATGACCGACCAGGCGACCAGGGCGAAGAACAGCGGGGTGACGATCTTGGCGAAGACGGCCATGTACTTGAAGCCGAAGATCACCAGGGCCGTGACGGCCAGCCCGGCGATCACGCACCACATCCAGGAGGGGCCGCCGACCAGCGACGAGACGCTGTCGCCGAAGATCGTGTTCTGGACGCCGAACCAGCCCACCAGGCTGACCGCGATGACGAAGCTGACCAGCGCCGAGCCATTGCGGCCGAAACCGACCCAGCGGGTGAGCAGCGGCGTCGCCAGCCCTTCGCGCATACCGGCCAGGCCGATGGCGAAGATCACGATCTCCAGGGTCACCGCGCCCAGCGTGAAGGCGAGGAACGCCTGGCCGAAGGACATCCCGACGCCGATGGTGGCGCCGAGCGTGAACTGCGAGATGGAGCCGGACTGGGCCAGCCACTGGAGCAGCATGGTCCCGAATCCGAAGCGCTTGTCCCGCGGGACACGGGAGAGCGCGTAGTCGTCGCTGCCGACGCCCTTGGTGGCTGCGTCAGCCGATGGTGAAGTTGCCATTCATGACTCCCTGGGCTGACGGCCGAGGGTCTGCAGATGCGAAAGCGACCCATAGCGGTTGACGAGGTTGTCGAACTCCACGGCGTCGTGGAAGTCGAGTTGTCCGCCGGCGTAGACCTTGGCGGTCTCGACGGCGAAGCGGGCGGCGGACGCGATGTCCGTCTCGTGGCTCGCGCCCGTCTGGCACCCGGGCACCGCCGCGGCCGACGTGATCGCGAGACCGACGACCGGAGCGGCGGTCGCCGTGGCCGGCTGGAGGATCGAATTGATGTGGTGTGCCCCATTACCGTACGGAGTGATGTCCTGAGTCGTCACGGGGTACGTGACCAACGGCTCACCCGTCACGACGGCGAGCAGCTCGCCGAGCTGCTCGCTCACCCGCAGCACCCAGCCCTCCTTGACGGTGGGCGACAGGGCGAGGCCCTTGTGGTTGATGATGCGGTTGCCCTTGGTGGTGTCGATGGAGAGCACCGCCTCCATCTCGTCCGTCACCTCGTGGCGGTTCATGGTGGCGATGTCCACCGGCGAGCCCATGAACGGCACCGGGTCGTGCGGTTCGGTGGGCGCGTTCGGGCAGATGTGGGTGGCGACGATCACATCGCCGGGCAGGATGTCGCCCCGGCGGCGCATGTCGAGCAGTTTGGCGGCCGTGGCCAGGGCGGCGGCCGCCCCGTCGGCGTCCGAGACGAGCCCGGTCACCTCGGGCCTGGCGCCCACACCGCCGAGCCGGCCGACCACACCGAGGGTGCGGGCCGTGCCGCCCGACGAGCGGCCGCTGCTGCCCGGGATACGGACCCGTACGAAGTCGGTGGATCCGCGCTCACCGGTGACCGAGGTGACCTCGGCCCCCGACCCCTCGGGGCCCGCCACCGCGTCGAGGTACTCGACGGCACGCTTGCCGTCGGCCGCGGGATCGTCCAGCAGATCCACGATGTCCAGGACGTACTTCAACATGAGGGGCCTTTCTCGCTGCGTCAGCACCCACTGAGTTCCGGTGGTGCTGACAGCAGATTCGGGATCCGATAGCGTTGAACGCAACTGTTTCCCTTTATTTGCAATTAAGGTCTGGATGGTGAGATGACGATGGCCGAGATCGATCTGGACCGTCGCAAGCCCGCGGGCGCGCTGCAGACCGTCGACCGGGCGCTGCTGGTCCTGCTGGCCTTCGAGCGCACCCGGCCCGACTGGGGGGTCACCGAGGTGGCCGCCGAGTTCGGCTGGGACACTTCCGTGGCCCAGCGCCTGCTGTCGACGCTCGCGGGCCGCGGCTTCCTGGTCTCCGACCCGGCCACCAGGCGCTACCGGATCGGCCCCGCCGTACTGCGGCTGGGCCGGCAGTGGGAGCGCTCGGGCTCCCTCGAACTGCTGGCGGGGCCGGTGCTGGAAGAGCTCTGCCGCGCCACCGGCGACACCGTGCTCTTCTGCCTGCCGGACAGCTTCCACATGCGCTGTGTGGCGGCCGAGGAGGGCGAGGCGGGACCGCTGCGGTACTACCCGCTGGTCGGCGAGTTGTATCCGGCGCACGCCGGCGCCACCAGCAAGTCGTACTACGCGTTCCTCCCCGACGACCAGCGCCACCGGCTCTTCCGCGCCCGCCCGATGGCCCGCTTCACCGACCGTACGGTCACCGACGCCGATCTGCTTGAGCAGGAGTTCCTGCGCATCCGCTCCCAGGGATACGCGTGGACGGTCGGCGAGTACGACACCGGGATCGCCACGCTCGCGGTCCCGGTGTTCCTCGGCCGTGAGCCGTACGGCAGCCTCAGCCTCGGCGGCTCCCATGAGCGCTTCTCCGACGGCCCCGAGCCCCGGCTCGACAGCCTCCGGCAGGCCGCTCAGCTCCTGGAGAAGCGGCTCACCCACCCGCCCCAGCGCACCCGCCGCCCACGCGCCTGACCCTCCGGGCCCTTCCGTCCGCACGACCACGACCACGACCACCGGCCCACTTCCACCAGCCGCCAGAACCGAACCCAAGAACCCGAATCAAGAACCGAACCTCCCCCGTGACAAAGCCCCTTCACCGAAAGAGCGCCACCGTGAATCTGCTGTTGCTGTCCAACTCCACCCAGTACGGGCGGGGTTACCTGGAACACGCCCTGGACACCGTCACCGGCTTCCTGCCGCAGGGCGCCAGGCTCGCCTTCGTGCCGTACGCCCTGGCGGACCACGACACGTACACCGCACGCGTGCGCGGCGCGCTGGAGCCGGCCGGGATCTCCGTGCGCGGTGTCCACGAGAACGGCGACCCGCTGGCCGAACTGGCCGCAGCGGACGCCGTGTTCATCGGTGGCGGGAACTCCTTCCGGCTGCTGAGCGCCCTGTACCGTACGGGGCTGCGCGAGGCCGTACGCGATGCCGTGCGCGGCGGGCTCCCCTACATGGGCGCCAGCGCGGGCACCAATATGGCCGCCCCCACCCTCCGTACGTCCAACGACATGCCCATCGTGCAGCCGCCGTCCTTCGACACGCTCGGCCTGGTGCCCTTCCAGATCAACCCGCACTACCTCGACCCGGACCCGGGCAGCACCCACAAGGGCGAGACGCGCGCCGAGCGCCTGGCCGAGTTCCTGGAGGAGAACGACGTGCCCGTGCTGGGGCTGCGCGAGGGCAGCTGGCTGCGCGTGGACGGACCGGTGGCCACGCTTGCCGGGGAGCGGCCCGGTGTCCTTTTCACCCGGGGCGCGTCGGCCCGGGAGCTGCCGGTGGACTCCGACGTATCCGGCCTGCTCGGCACCGAGCCGCGGTTCGACTCCCCCGCGGTGTGAGGGACACCGCACGGTGAGAGGCGGACGGTGGCCGGCGCACAGCCGCTCACCACGTGCGCTGCGCCGGCCACCGGTCCGCCCGGCAACCATCCCCTCTCCGTGATTTGGCTCCCCCCGGGGCGCCGTCTAGAGTCCGTCTACAGTCCTGTAGATGGACCCAGACCATGGATGCCGCACGTCTCCCGCGGAGCACGGCAGCCCCGACCGAGCCTGAGAGTTCCGCCCTGATGACTGCTGTTTCCCCGGTGCCGCTGGCCTTCAACGGCTCACACATCGACGGTTCGCTGTTCACCACCGTCACGGACTTCGCACGGGACACCCGGTGGCTGAACGCCCCGCTGGAGTCGTGGACCGACATCGGCCTGGGCGTGTTCGCGGTTCTCATGATCGTCGGGTGGTGGCAGGCGCGGCGCCGTGACAGCGCGTCGATGGCTCTCGCGCTGGCCGTGCCGGTGAGCGTGGTGGTCGCCTTCGCCGTGGCCGAGGTGGTCAAGAAGCTCGTGTCGGAGGTGCGGCCCTGCCGCTCGATGCCGCACGCGTTCATCGTCGAGACCTGTCCGGTCCCGTCCGACTACGCCTTTCCCAGCGGCCACACCACGACGGCCGCCGCGACCGTCGCGGCCCTCTATCTGCTGAACCGGAAGCTGTGCGCGATCGCCGCGGTCTTCGCCCTCTTCGAGGGCTTCACACGGGTATACGTCGGCGCGCACTACCCCCACGACGTACTCGGCTCGGCTCTCCTCGCCCTGCCCGTCGCATTCCTGACCAGCCTGGCCCTGCGCCGCCTGGCCACCCCTCTGGTCGCACGGCTGCGCACCGGGGTGCTGGCCCCTGTACTGACCTCGGGACCGGCGGGGGCCCACACGGCCGGCTGACAGCGCCCGGAGGCCGCCGCCCACGTACAGGGGCGGCGGCCTCCGCATGTCAACGGCCCGTACGTCCGCGGTCTCAGCCCCAGAACGCCTGGGCCAGCGAGGCACCCACGAAGGCCGCGCCCAGTCCTGCCACCACACTCGCCGTGACATTGACAGCGGCGAAGAAGCGGGCCCCGTCCTGGGCCAGGCGCAGCGTCTCGTAGGAGAACGTCGAGTACGTCGACAGGGCGCCGCAGAGCCCCGTGCCGACCAGCAGCTGGACCTGCGACGAAGCCGCCCCTGCGGAGACCGCGCCGGTGACGAGCCCCAGGATCAGACAGGCGGAGACATTGACGGCGAACGTCCCCCAGGGGAAGACGGTGTCGTGCGACGACTGGACCCTGCGGTCGGTCAGATAGCGGAGCGGGGCGCCGACCGCGGCCCCGACGATCATGAGCAGCCAGTTCAACGTTCCTCCTCGCAGCGGTCGCGGCCGGCGCTCTGCGCGGGGATGAAGGGGCCCGCGTCGGGGCCGGAGCTGACGGGGTCGTCCACCAGCGGAATGGGGGCGTCTGCCACGTGGTTCTCCTACTCGGCGGTCACAGCGCGCACCGGGGCGCGCGCCAGCGCAAGCAGGGACCGTTGGCGGCACCATCGCCGCGGTTCGGGTACGGCGGGCCCCACCGCCGCGTGAGAGGCCACCGGCCTGCTCACTCTGCCCGGATCATACCGTGGGCCATGGAGCCCGCCGCAGGCGCCGACCGCCCGCAGGAGAGGCTCCCTGGTGCGGAACCGCGCGCCGGCTGACAGCCTCGGACACCTGCGCCCCGGTCGCCCGGGGGCACGGGCGCACAGAGCGGGAACCGCGACGCCGACGAGCACGACGAGAGGGAGGAGACCCGGTGGGCACGATCACCGACTGGCTGTCCGGGCTGTCGGGGGCAGCGGTCTACGCCGTCGTCGCCGCTCTGGTCTTCTGCGAGGACGCACTGTTCTTCGGCTTCGTCATCCCGGGCGAGAGCGCGGCCGTGATCGGCGGTGTGCTCGCCGCCCAGCACCGGGTGTCCGTCTACTGGCTCGCCCTGATCGTGGTGGTGGCGGCCGTCGCCGGGGACTCCGTCGGATACGAGATCGGCCGCAGGTTCGGGCCCCGGCTGCTCGGGGCGCGCGCGCTGCGCCGCCACCGCGGCAGCATCGAGTCCGCCCGCGACCTGATCCGCCGCAGAGGGCCGGTGGCGGTGTTCCTCGGCAGGTTCGTGGCGTTCTTCCGTGCGGTCATGCCCGCGCTCGCGGGCGCCTCGGGCATGCCGTACCGCACCTTCCTGCTCTTCAACGCGCTGGGCGGCCTCGTCTGGGGCATCGGCTTCACCCTGATCGGGTACGCGGCGGGCAACGCCTACAGCAGCATCGAGCACTTCGTCGGCCGGGGCGCCGCCCTGGTCTTCGTGGCCCTGGTCGTCGTCGTACTGGTGGTCAGGATCGTCCGGCGGCGCCGCGCCGGCGGCCAGGGCCAGGACGACGGCGACGACAGCCCGTCCGATCCGGCGGAGGACGGCGCCGGCGGCGACGGCGCCGGGCGCCACGGCGACTGAGCCCCCGTACCGCGGCTACGGCGCCGGGGGAACGCGCAGCGCCAGTACCGCGATGTCGTCGAAGTGCCCGTCGGTGAGGCGCGCCAGCAGTTCGTCGCAGAAGGTCTGGAGGGGCTCGTCCGCGAGGTTCGCCATGTGCTGGCGCAGTCTGGTGAATCCCCTGCCGATGTCCTCGCCGGGGCGTTCGATGAGCCCGTCCGTGTACAGCAGCAGGGTGGAGCCCGGCTCCAGTACGGTCAGCGCGTCCTCCCGCTCGATGGCCGGATCCACTCCGAGCACCGGTGCCAGCCCCTCCTCCAGCAGCCTGCTGCCGTCGGCCGGGCTCGTCAGTACCGGGGGCGGATGCCCCGCGTTGGTCCAGTGCATGAACCACGGGCCGGTGGGCGGCGTGTAGACGCGCGCGATGACCCCGGTGACCAGTTCGGTGGTGCTCAGCCCCTGCATCACTCCGTCCAGCCGCCGCATCACACCGGCGGGCGAGTCCCCGCTGTCGTACGCCAGCGACCGCAGCATGTTGCGCAGCTGCCCCATGCCGACGGCCGCGCTGAGATCGTGTCCGACGACGTCGCCGATGGCCAGGACGGTGGAGCCGTCGCTGAGCCGGAACGCGTCGAACCAGTCACCGCCGACTTCGGCCCCCTCCCGGGCAGGCACATACCGTGCCGCCAGGTCCAGGTGCTCGATTCCCGACAGGTCGGGCAGGAGCGAGAGCTGCAACTGCTCAGCCGTGCGCAGCTGGATCCCGTAGAGCCGGGCGTTCTCGACGGCGAGTCCGGCCCGGTGGCCCAGATCGGCCGCGAGGGAGATCTCCTGCTCCCCGAAGGGCTCGGCGGAGAGGGTGCGGACGAGGCTGAGCGCCCCGAGCACCTCTCTGCGTACCTGGAGCGGCACGATCAGCACCGTTCTGGCGTCCAGGGCGCGGTAGAGTTCCAGCTGCGCGCGGTGCAGTGTCCCGGCCCCCGCCTGCGCGTCGAAGCCGGTCACCGTCACCGGTCCGGCGCCGCGCAGCACCCGGGCCAGCGGTGCGGCGAACTCCTCGGACCAGGGCAGACTCTCCGGTGCCGGGGGCAGCTCACGCGCCGGGTCGCGGTGCACGGCGGTGAGCCGGCGCACCCCGCCGTCCACGACGAGATCCACCACGCACGCGTCCGCCACCTGAGGAACGATCAGCCGGGCCAGCCGGTTGAGCGCCTCTTCCGCGTCGAGAACGCTCGACAGGGCAGTGCTGGCGTCGGCGAGCAGTCGCAACCGGGCGGTCGCCCGCTCCAGCTCCTGCCTGACCGACGCGAGCCGGTCCTCCGCGTCGTCTGTGGCCACACCGCCAGTCTGCACCAGACGGCCGGTGCCACCCACCCGGGACGGCGGTGTGACCGGGCCGCGGGAAGGAGCGGGGTGCGGGTCGTTCACATGCGCCCCTGCCAGGACATCGTCGAGTTGATGGTCGGACCGGAGGTCGTGTCCCACTGGTTGAGGATGCCGTCCCAGTCATGCATCGGGCCGGTGGTGAAATCGCCGAGCGGGGGCTGCTGGTCCCAGGGGTTCTGCTGGTGGTCCCAGGGGTTCTGCTGGTGGTCCCAGGGGTTCTGCTGGTGGACCTGCTGGTGCGCGGCGGGGTAGTACCACTGCTGGGACGGCGTGGCGGAAGCCGCATCGGCCCCGGAGCGGCGGTGGCGCCCGGACCGGTCGGGCGGAGGAGCGGCGTAGGTGAGAAGGCCCTGGGTCTCCAGATAGTGCGCGCGGGCGACCAGGTGGGCCAGGTCGAGGCCGAGCTCGGTCGCCAGTACGGAGAGATCGACCCCGGTGCTCCAGGCGCCGACGAGTACGGCGTCCACGGCCGGCGAAGCAGTCGGCTCCTGGACCGGCTCGTCGGGAAGGGGCGCGCCACCGGGGGCCTGCGCGGGGCGCGGCGCCGGGATGGTGGCGCGGAACGACTGGGCGGACTCCGGTTCCTGCTGGAGCTGGCCGCTGTCCACGCACTCCATGGGAGGCGGCTCGGGGTGCTCGGCCGTGTGCTCCGTCAGGAGTGCCTGGGCCACAGCCCGCGCGTCGTCCTTGCCCACGGTGCGCCGGGCGAGGCGTACTTCGCGCTCCGGGAGCCCCAGCAGCCCCGCGACGGTGCTGTCGCTCCCGAGCGTCACCGCGAACGCGGCCAGCGTCCGTGTACGGACCGCATGCCCTTCGTCCAGTGCTCCCTGAGCACGGCGCACCTCTTCGTCATTCGCGCAGAACGCCTGTGCCAGCACGGCATGGCGCTCCCACAGCTCCCTTGGATCCATGCCCGCACCAACGCCGTATTGCCCGTTTTGAAACGACTTCACAGTGGATCACACTGCAAAAGGTGAAATCCCAGTTTATCGTTCCGCCGGATGCGGAGTTACCCGGGCGGGCGGCGGTCGTTACCCCCGACATGAACGCACGCGCGTCCGCCACCACCACAGCCAGGGGTTCTGCGGTATTCATCCCCTCCCCCGCACCGGCCCTGCAGGCTCCCACGCCGCAGCCGATGGCGCCCCAGAGCCCTCCCCGGTCACCGGGACGGCATGCGGGCGTTCACACCTTCGGCCGAATGGAGGCGAAGACACCGCTGTACGCCGAGCTGGCCGCCCAGTGGGCGGCACGCGGCGCCACCGTACCGGGGGCCCCGGACCCCGAATGGCGGCGGCTGATCTCCTACGAATCCCTTCTCGTCGAAGTCGAGTCCGTCCTCAGGGATCTGCGCCCGCACCGGGCTCCGGAGACACGCATGCTGTCCGGGCGGGCGACCTCGGGCAGCTGAGCGGAGACCGGGCCCTCTTCGCCGGGGGCCCGGCGACC
>NZ_JBHYWP010000150.1:0-12776 GCF_042751845.1 Streptomyces sp. NPDC059398
GTCCGGGCCCCGTGGCCTGTCCAGATCGTCCAAGGAGTCCAGGAACTGATGAAGACCATCGACGAACTTCTCGCCGAAGGGGTCGCGGGCAAGCGGGTATTCGTCCGCGCCGATCTCAATGTGCCGCTCTCCGGCACCACCATCACCGACGACGGCCGGATCCGCGCCGTCCAGCCGACCGTGGCCAAGCTCGCGGAGGCCGGCGCGCGTGTCGTCGTCGCCTCGCACCTGGGCCGCCCGAAGGGCGCCCCCGACCCGGCGTTCTCGCTCGCCCCCGCCGCGGCGCGCCTCGGTGAACTCCTCGGCGCCGACGTCGCGTTCGCCACCGACACGGTCGGCGATTCCGCCAGGGCCACGGTGGCCGCCCTCGCCGACGGCCAGGTCGCCGTCATCGAGAACCTCCGCTTCAACGCCGGTGAGACCTCGAAGGACGACGCCGAGCGCGGCGCCTTCGCCGATCAGCTCGCGGAGCTGGCCGACCTCTACGTCGGTGACGGCTTCGGCGCCGTGCACCGCAAGCACGCCTCGGTCTATGACCTCCCGGCGCGCCTGCCGCACGCCGCCGGCTACCTCATCGCCACCGAGGTCGCCGTACTCAAGAAGCTGACGTCCGACGTCAAGCGCCCGTACGCCGTGGTACTCGGCGGCGCCAAGGTCTCCGACAAGCTCGGCGTCATCGACCACCTCCTGGAGCGCGCCGACCGCATCCTCATCGGCGGCGGCATGGCGTACACCTTCCTCAAGGCCCAGGGCCACGAGGTCGGCAGCTCCCTCCTCCAGGAGGACCAGATCCCGGTGGTCCAGGAGTATCTGGAGCGCGCCAAGGCCAAGGGCGTGGAGTTCGTGCTCCCCGTCGACGTCGTGGTCTCCGCGCAGTTCCCCGACCTCAAGGCCAAGGAGCCGACGCACCCCGAGACCGTTCCGGCGGACGCGATCCCGGCCGGGCAGATGGGCCTGGACAACGGCCCCGAGACCAACAAGCTCTACGCATCGAAGCTCGCCGACGCGGCCACCGTCTTCTGGAACGGCCCGATGGGCGTCTTCGAGCACCCCGACTACGCCGACGGCACCCGCGCCGTCGCGCAGGCGCTCCTCGACAGCCCTGCCTTCACGGTCGTCGGCGGCGGCGACGCCGCCGCCGCGGTCCGTATTCTGGGCTTCGACGAGAACAAGTTCGGACACATCTCGACCGGTGGCGGCGCCAGCCTCGAATACCTCGAAGGCAAGACGCTTCCCGGCCTCGCCGCACTGGAGAACTGACAAACCTCATGACACAGACCCGCACCCCGCTGATGGCGGGCAACTGGAAGATGAACCTCAACCACCTGGAGGCCATCGCCCACGTCCAGAAGCTCTCCTTCGCGCTCTCCGACAAGGACTACGACGCCGTCGAGGTGGCGGTCCTGCCGCCCTTCGTCGACCTGCGCTCCGTCCAGACCCTCGTCGACGGCGACAAGCTGAAGATCAAGTACGGCGCCCAGGACATCTCGGCGCACGACTCCGGTGCCTACACCGGTGAGGTCTCCGGGCCGATGCTGGCCAAGCTGAAGTGCTCCTACGTGGCCGTCGGGCACAGCGAGCGCCGCCAGTACCACGCCGAGACCGACGAGGTCTGCAACGCCAAGGTGAAGGCCGCCTACAAGCACGGCATCACCCCGATCCTCTGCGTCGGCGAGGGCCTGGACATCCGCAAGGCCGGCCAGCAGGTCGCGTACACGCTCAGCCAGCTCGACGGCGGGCTCAAGGACGTCCCGGCCGACGACGCCGAGTCGGTCGTGATCGCGTACGAGCCGGTGTGGGCCATCGGGACCGGCGAGGTCGCCACCCCCGAGGACGCCCAGGAGGTCTGCGGGGCGATCCGCGGCCGGCTGGCCGAGCTGTACTCGCAGGAGCTGGCCGACAAGGTCCGCATCCAGTACGGCGGCTCCGTCAAGTCCGGGAACGTCGCCGCGATCATGGCGCAGCCCGATGTGGACGGTGCGCTGATCGGCGGCGCCGCCCTCGACGCCGACGAGTTCGTCAAGATCGTCCGCTTCCGCGACCAGTGAGTATGCGCTAGCGCGGATCCGTCGTACCCTTGCGGGGCCGAGACGGCTGGCAGCAGCCGTCCGGCCCCTTCGTCCGTTATGAGTTCCGAGGAAGTTGGTCCAGCCGTGATTCTGGGGTTCTCGATCGCCCTGATCGTCTTCAGCCTGCTGCTGATGCTGCTGGTGCTGATGCACAAGGGGAAGGGCGGCGGCCTCTCCGACATGTTCGGTGGCGGCATGCAGTCGTCCGTCGGCGGCTCCTCGGTCGCCGAGCGCAACCTCGACCGCATCACCGTGGTGCTCGCCCTGCTCTGGTTCGCGTGCATCGTCGTGCTCGGTCTGCTGATGAAGCTCAAGAACTGACCCTCGGTGTCCGCGCACTCCCCGCGTGTCGCCGGCGATTCGGTGCGGGGTGTAACTCCAATCACTGGACGCGCGTTGGGCCTTACGTAGACTGGGGCACCTTCGAGCACCATCACGCAGGGAGTTACGACCGTGGCAAGTGGCAACGCGATCCGGGGAAGCCGGGTCGGAGCGGGGCCGATGGGGGAGGCCGAGCGGGGCGAGTCCGCACCGCGGCTGCGCATCTCCTTCTGGTGCTCGAACGGGCACGAGACGCAGCCGAGCTTCGCCCACGACGCACAGGTCCCGGAGACCTGGGACTGCCCGCGCTGCGGGTTCCCGGCAGGTCAGGACAGCGACAACCCCCCGGACCCACCGCGCACCGAGCCGTACAAGACCCACCTCGCGTATGTGCGCGAGCGCCGCAGCGACGAGGACGGCGAGGCGATCCTCGCCGAGGCCCTGGCGAAGCTGCGGGGCGAGATCTAGCACCGTGATATTCCGGCCGGAACCCACTCGGGTGTCCGGCCGGACTGCGTAGCGCCACCGGCCCGTGCGCCCGAGAGCGCTGGTCGCCGCACTCGTCCGCCCGATCAATTAGGTTGGACGGAGCGGGGCATGTACGCAGGTACGAGAAGAATGGACTGATGTCCGAGATGAACGCAGCAGGCCGTACCAGGCTCAACCAGATGCCCGAGTGGACCGCTCTGGGCAAGCACCGGGAGCAGCTGGGCGACACGCGCCTCAGGGAGCTGTTCGACCGGGACCCGGAGCGGGGGAGCAGCTACACGCTCCGGGCCGGCGATCTGTATCTGGACTACTCCAAGCATCTGGTGACCGACGAGACGCTCGGCCTGCTCCGTGAGCTGGCCGACGCCGCCGGGGTGGCCGGGCTGCGCGACGCCATGTTCCGCGGCGAGAAGATCAACACCACCGAGGACCGCGCGGTGCTGCACACCGCGCTCCGCGCCCCGCGCGGAGCGGTCATCGAGGTGGACGGGGAGAACGTCGTGCCCGCCGTGCACGCCGTGCTCGACAAGATGGCCGCCTTCTCCGGCAAGGTCAGGTCGGGGGAGTGGACCGGCCACACCGGCAAGCGCATCAAGAACGTCGTCAACATCGGTATCGGCGGCTCCGATCTGGGCCCGGCGATGGCGTACGAGGCGCTGCGCTCCTTCACCGACCGCGAGCTGACGGTCCGCTTCGTCTCCAATGTCGACGGGGCCGATCTGCACGAGGCCGTAAGGGACTTGGACCCGGCGGAGACGCTCTTCATCATCGCCTCCAAGACCTTCACCACCATCGAGACCATCACCAACGCGACCTCCGCGCGCAATTGGCTGCTGACCGGCCTGAGGGCCGGTCAGGACGCCGTGGCCAAGCACTTCGTGGCGCTGTCGACGAATGCCGAGAAGGTCGAGGACTTCGGTATCGACACGGCCAACATGTTCGAGTTCTGGGACTGGGTCGGCGGCCGCTACTCCTACGACTCGGCGATCGGCCTCTCGCTGATGATCGCGATCGGCCCGGAACGCTTCCGCGAGATGCTCGACGGCTTCCACCTGATCGACGAGCACTTCCGCACCGCGCCGCCCGAGGAGAACATCCCGCTCCTGCTCGGCCTGCTGGGCGTCTGGTACGGCGCGTTCTTCGACGCCCAGTCGCACGCGGTCCTGCCGTACTCGCACTACCTCTCCAAGTTCACCGCGTACCTCCAGCAGCTGGACATGGAGTCCAACGGCAAGTCCGTCGACCGTGACGGCAATCCGGTCGACTGGCAGACGGGCCCGGTCGTCTGGGGGACGCCCGGCACCAACGGCCAGCACGCGTACTACCAGTTGCTGCACCAGGGCACCAAGGTCGTCCCGGCGGACTTCATCGGCTTCGCCAGGCCCGTCGAGGACCTGACGGCCGGTCTGGAGGCCCAGCACGACCTGCTGATGGCGAACTTCTTCGCCCAGACCCAGGCCCTGGCCTTCGGTAAGACACCCGACGAGGTACGGGCCGAGGGCGTCGCCGAAGAGCTGGTCCCGCACAAGACGTTCCGGGGCAACCACCCGACGTCCACGATCCTCGCCGGCACGCTCACCCCGTCCGTGCTGGGACAGCTGATCGCGCTCTACGAGCACAAGGTCTTCGTCCAGGGCGCCATCTGGAACATCGACTCCTTCGACCAGTGGGGCGTGGAGCTCGGCAAGGTGCTCGCCAAGAAGATCGAGCCGCTCCTCACCGGCGGCCGGGACGGCGCCGACCTGGACAGCTCCACCGCCACGCTGATCGACACCTACCGCACGCTGCGGGCCAGGCAGTAGCGGTACGGGGACAGAAGAGGACCGGCCCGCACTCCCTGCCGAGGGGGTGCGAGCCGGTCCTGTTCCGTGCGGTGCCGTACGGTCAGGCGGTGGCCGGCCGGTAGAGCTGCGGCGGCAGCTGAGAGGCGGCCGCCGTGTCCAGCAGCCACAGCGTCCTGCTGAGGCCCCGGGCGCCCGCAGCGGGCGCCTGGATCTCCCCGGTCCCGGAGAGGGCGAGAGCGGCGGCCCCCGCCTTGTCCTCGCCGGCCGCGAGCAGCCACACCTCGTGTGCGGCCCGGATCGCGGGCAGCGTCAGCGACAGCCGGACGGGGGGCGGCTTGGGCGCGCCGTGCACACCGACGACGGTGCGTACGGTCTCCCGTACGCCCGGCAGCTCGGGGAAGAGCGAGGCCACATGGGCGTCCGGGCCCACCCCCAGCATCAGCACGTCGAACGACGGCACATCGCCGTGGTCCCCGGGCCCCGCGGCTGCGGCGAGTTCCGCCGCGTACGCGGCCGCGGCCGCCTCCACGTCGTTGCCGTGCGGGCCGTCCGAAGCGGCCATGGCGTGCACCCGCTCGGGGGCCACACCCACCGAGTCGAGCAGCGCCGCCCGTGCCTGGGTGACGTTCCGCTCGGGATCGCCCTCCGGCAGGAAGCGCTCGTCGCCCCACCACAGATCGATCCGCGACCAGTCGACGGCGTCCCGGGCGGGGGCCTGGGCGAGGGCCGCGAGCAGCCCGTTGCCGTTGCGCCCGCCGGTGAGCACCACCGAAGCGGAGCCGCGGGCCGCCTGGGCGTCCACGATCCTTGTGATCAGCCGGGCCGCCGCGGCCTCGGCCATCAGCTCCTTGTCGCGGTGGACGACGAGCTGCGGAGCACTCACTTCGATGCCGCCTTCTTCGCGGGTGCCTTCTTCGCGGTGGCCTTTCCGGACTCGTCCGCGGAGTCCGCGGTGTCACCCGAGCCGGAGGCCGCCCCGTTCTCCGGCTTCTTCTGCGCGGGGGTGACCAGCCGGTCCACGCCGAACTTCAGCGAGGCGGCGTAGGTGTCGTCCGGGTCCAGCCTGCGCAGCTCCTCGGCGAGCAGCTCCGAGGTCTCCCGGCGCTTCAGGGCCACCGCGCGGTCCGGCTGGCCCTCCATGCAGAGCGTGGCCAGCGAACCGTCGGGGCGGTCCAGCACGATGTCGCCGTGGTCGGTCTGCATCCGTACGGCCGTGAGACCGGGCCCGGACGAGATCGAACGGGTCACCGGTACGTCCAGCCGGTCGGCGAGCCACATGGCGAGCAGCTCACAGCTCGGATTGAACTCCTCGCCCTCCACCTCGGCGCCCTTCACCCGGCTCGGCACCTGGTCCAGGGCCGCGGCGAGCATCGAACGCCAGGGGGTGATGCGCGACCACGAGAGGTCCGTGTCGCCCGGTGAGTAGGCGGAGGCGCGGGCGGTCAGCTCCGCGATGGGCTGCTCGGCCGCGTACGAGTCGGTGACCCGGCGCTGGCCCAGCGCGCCCAGCGGGTCCTTCGCCGGGTCGAGCGGCGCGTTCACCGGCCACCAGACCACCACGGGGGCGTCCGGCAGCAGCAGCGGCAGCACCACCGACTGGGCGTGGTGCAGCACCTCGCCGTACATCCGCAGGACGACGGTCTCGCCGCTGCCCGCGTCCGTGCCGACCCGGATCTCCGCGTCGAGCCGGGCCGTGGCCCGGTCGCGCGGGGAGCGGGAGACCCGCTTGACGACCACGAGGGTGCGTGAGGGGTGCTCGCGCGATGCCTCGTTGGCGGCCTTGAGCGCGTCGTAGGCGTTCTCCTCGTCGGTCACGATGACGAGGGTCAGCACCATGCCGACGGCGGGGGTGCCGACGGCGCGGCGCCCTTCCACCAGTGCCTTGTTGACCTTGCTGGCTGTGGTTTCCGTCAGATCGATTTTCATGGCCGGCGCCAGCTCCGTCCTTCTCGTGCGAGCATTTCGTCCGCCTCGGCCGGTCCCCAGGTGCCCGACTCGTACTGCGCGGGCTTTCCGTGGGTGTCCCAGTAGTGCTCGATCGGGTCGAGGATCCGCCAGGACTGCTCGACCTCCTCCAGACGCGGGAAGAGGTTCGAGTCGCCGAGCAGCACATCGAGGATGAGCCGCTCGTACGCCTCGGGGCTGGACTCGGTGAAGGACTCGCCGTACGCGAAGTCCATCGACACGTCCCGGATCTCCATCGAGGTGCCGGGCACCTTGGAGCCGAACCGCATGGTGATGCCCTCGTCGGGCTGGACGCGGATGACGATCGCGTTCTGGCCCAGCTCCTCCGTCGCCGTGTGGTCGAAGGGGGAGTGCGGGGCGCGCTGGAAGACGACGGCGATCTCGGTGACGCGGCGGCCCAGACGCTTGCCGGTGCGGAGGTAGAAGGGGACGCCCGCCCAGCGGCGGTTGTCGATCTCCAGCCGCACCGCGGCGTAGGTGTCGGTCGTCGACTTGGGGTCGATGCCGTCTTCCTGGAGGTAGCCGACGGCCTGCTCGCCGCCCTGCCAGCCCGCGGCGTACTGGCCGCGCACGGTCTCCTTGCCGAGGTCCTTGGGCAGCCTGACGGCGCCCAGCACCTTGGTCTTCTCGGCCACCAGCGCGGTGGCGTCGAAGGAGGCGGGCTCCTCCATCGCGGTCAGCGCGAGCAGCTGGAGCAGGTGGTTCTGGATGACGTCACGGGCGGCGCCGATGCCGTCGTAGTAACCGGCCCGGCCGCCGATGCCGATGTCCTCGGCCATGGTGATCTGGACATGGTCGACGTACGACCGGTTCCAGATCGGCTCGAAGAGGGTGTTGGCGAAGCGGAGCGCCAGGATGTTCTGGACGGTCTCCTTGCCGAGGTAGTGGTCGATCCGGAAGACCTCGTTCGGCGGGAAGACCTCGTGCACGACCTGGTTGAGCTCCTGGGCGCTCTTCAGGTCGTGGCCGAACGGCTTCTCGATGACCGCACGGCGCCAGGAGCCGTTCTGCTGGTCGGCGAGTCCGTGCTTCTTGAGCTGCTGGACGACCTTGGGGAAGAACTTGGGCGGGACCGACAGGTAGAAGGCGAAGTTGCCTCCCGTGCCCTGCTGCTTGTCCAGCTCCTCGATGGTCGCCTTGAGGGTGGCGAAGGCCGTGTCGTCGTCGAAGTCGCCCTGGACGAAGCGCATGCCCTGGATGAGCTGCTGCCAGACCTCCTCACGGAACTGCGTCCGCGCGTGCTCCTTGACGGAGTCGTGGACGACCTGGGCGAAGTCCTCGTCCTCCCAGTCGCGGCGTGCGAATCCGATGAGCGAGAAGCCCGGCGGAAGCAGGCCGCGGTTGGCCAGGTCGTAGACAGCGGGCATCAGCTTTTTACGGGACAAATCACCCGTGACGCCAAAGATGACCAGGCCCGACGGCCCCGCGATACGCGGGAGCCGTCGGTCCGCAGCGTCACGCAGCGGGTTGCTGCTTGACAAGGTTTCAGCCCTCCGACGGGGCGAGGCGCTTGAGCTCTGCCTCAGTGGACTTGAGCAGGTCGGTCCAGGAGGTCGCGAACTTCTCGACTCCCTCGTCCTCAAGGACCTGTACGACGTCGTCGTACGAGATCCCGAGCTTCTCCACGGCATCGAGGTCGGCGCGTGCCTGCTCGTAGGTGCCGGAGACCGCGTCGCCGGTCACCTCGCCGTGGTCGGCCGTGGCGTCGAGCGTCGCCTCCGGCATGGTGTTCACCGTGTTGGGCGCGACCAGGTCCACGACGTACATCGTGTCGCGGTAGGCCGGGTCCTTGACACCGGTCGACGCCCAGAGCGGGCGCTGCTTGTTGGCGTGCGCCTTGTCGAGCGCGGCCCAGCGGTCGGAGGAGAAGACCTCCTCGTACGCCTGGTAGGCGAGGCGCGCGTTGGCGACGGCGGCCTTGCCCTTGAGCGCCTTGGCCTCGTCGGTGCCCAGGCCGTCGAGACGCTTGTCGATCTCGGTGTCCACCCGGGACACGAAGAAGGAGGCGACCGAGTGGATCTTGGAGAGGTCCAGGCCCGCGGCCTTGGCCTTCTCCAGGCCCGCCAGGAAGGCGTCCATGACCGCGCGGTAGCGCTCCAGCGAGAAGATCAGCGTGACGTTGACGCTGATGCCCCGGCCGATGGTCTCGGTGATGGCGGGCAGGCCGGCCTCGGTCGCCGGGATCTTGATGAGCGTGTTCGGCCGGTCCACCAGCCAGGCGAGCTGCTTGGCCTCGGCGGCGGTGGCCTTGGTGTTGTGGGCGAGCCGCGGGTCGACCTCGATCGAGACCCGGCCGTCCTGGCCGTCCGTCGCGTCGAAGACCGGGCGCAGGATGTCGGCGGCGTCACGTACGTCCGCCGTCGTGATCATGCGGACGGCCTCCTCGACGGAGACCCGCCGGGCCGCGAGGTCGGACAGCTGCTGGTCGTAGCCGTCGCCCTGGGAGATCGCCTTCTGGAAGATCGACGGGTTGGTGGTGACACCCACCACGTGCTGCTGGTCGATCAGCTCCGCGAGGTTGCCGGATGTGATGCGCTTGCGCGAAAGGTCGTCGAGCCAGATCGCGACGCCTTCGTCGGAGAGGCGCTTGAGTGCGTCCGTCATGAGAATTACATCTCCTACTTGTCTGTATGTAAGCGTCAGCGCGCGACGGCTTCGAGCGATTCCCGGGCGGCGGCGGCGACCGCGTCGGCGGTGAAGCCGAACTCGCGGAAGAGGAGTTTTCCGTCGGCGGAGGCACCGAAGTGCTCCAGCGAGACGATCCGCCCCGCGTCACCCACGAAGCGGTGCCAGGTCAGACCGATACCGGCCTCGACGGCCACCCGCGCCCTGACGGACGGCGGCAGCACCGAGTCGCGGTACGCCTGGTCCTGCTCCTCGAACCACTCGACGCACGGCATCGAGACCACCCGGGTCGGCACGCCGGCGGCCTGGAGCTGCTCACGCGCCTCCACGGCCAGCTGGACCTCGGAACCGGTGCCGATGAGGACGACCTCGGGCGCGCCGCCCTCGGCATCGAACAGGACATAGCCGCCCTTGGCCACGTCGTCGTTCGCCTCGTACACCGGCACACCCTGACGGGTGAGCGCGAAGCCGTGCGGGGCGCCCTTGCCGAACACCTTGGTGTAGCGCTGGAGGACCTCGCGCCAGGCGATGACCGTCTCGTTGGCGTCCGCCGGGCGGATCAGGTTCAGACCCGGGATGGCGCGCAGCGCGGCCAGGTGCTCCACCGGCTGGTGGGTCGGACCGTCCTCGCCGACACCGACCGAGTCATGCGTCCACACATAGGTGACCGGCAGGTGCATCAGCGCCGAGAGCCGGACGGCGTTGCGCATGTAGTCGGAGAACACCAGGAAGGTGCCGCCGTAGATACGGGTGTTGCCGTGCAGCGCGATGCCGTTCATCTCCGCGGCCATGGCGTGCTCACGGATACCGAAGTGGACCGTGCGGCCGTACGGGTCGGCGCCCGGCAGCGGGTTGCCCTCGGGCAGGAACGACGACGTCTTGTCGATCGTCGTGTTGTTCGACCCGGCGAGGTCGGCCGAGCCGCCCCACAGCTCCGGGATGGCACCGCCCAGCGCTTCGAGCACCTTGCCGGAAGCGGCGCGGGTGGCCAGGGAGGTCCCGGTCTCGAAGACGGGAAGCTCCTTCGTCCAGCCCTCGGGCAGCTCGCCCGCCCTGACCCGGTCGAAGCGGGCGGCGTGCTCCGGGTTGGCGGTGCGCCAGGCGGCGAAGCCCTTCTCCCAGACGGCCTTGGCCTCACGGCCGCGGTCCAGCGCGGCGCGGGTGTGCGCCAGGACCTCGTCTGCCACGTCGAAGGACTTCTCCGGGTCGAAGCCCAGGATCCTCTTGGTCGCGGCGACCTCTTCGTCGCCGAGTGCCGAGCCGTGCGCGGCGCCGGTGTTCTGGGCGTTCGGCGCGGGCCAGGCGATGATCGAGCGCATCGCGATGAACGACGGGCGCCCGGTCTCGGCCCTGGCGGCCTGGAGCGCCTCGTACAGCGCCTCCGGGTCGAGGTCGCCGTCCGCCTTCGGGGCCACCCGCTGGACGTGCCAGCCGTACGCCTCGTAGCGCGCGCAGGTGTCCTCGGACACCGCGGTCTCGGTGTCGCCCTCGATCGAGATGTGGTTGTCGTCCCACAGCAGGACGAGGTTGCCGAGCTTCTGGTGGCCCGCGAGCGACGAGGCCTCGGAGGAGATGCCCTCCTGGAGGCAGCCGTCGCCGGCGATCGCGTAGATGAAGTGGTCGAACGGGGAGGTGCCGGGGGCCGCCTCCGGGTCGAAGAGACCGCGCTCGTACCGCGCCGCCATGGCCATGCCGACCGCGTTGGCGACACCCTGGCCCAGCGGCCCTGTCGTGGTCTCCACACCGGCGGTGTGCCCGTACTCCGGGTGCCCCGGGGTCTTCGAGCCCCAGGTGCGGAACGCCTCCAGGTCCGCCAGCTCCAGACCGAAGCCGGCCAGGTAGAGCTGGGTGTAGAGGGTCAGCGAGGAGTGGCCGGCCGAGAGGACGAACCGGTCACGGCCGGTCCACTCGGGGTCCGCCGGGTCGTGCCGCATCACCTTCTGGAAGAGGGTGTACGCGGCCGGGGCCAGGCTCATGGCCGTACCGGGATGGCCGTTGCCGACCTTCTGTACGGCGTCCGCGGCCAGCACGCGGGCGGTGTCGACGGCCCGCTGGTCCAATTCGGTCCACGCGAGATCAGTGGTGGTCGGCTTGGTACTCACCCTGGGTCAGGGCTCCTCTCCACATATGTAATCCCGGTTACGTTCGGTGCACCGGGCGTTGTCGAGCCTACCCCCGCCGCAACGCCCGTCTTTTCGACTTCCCGCCGGTGGCAGACAGACACTTCCCAGGGTGCGGTCACGGCCGCCGATCCGCCCGTCGAAGGGCGCGACCGCGCTCGCATGAGCGGCCTTCCGGGCCCGTGCCGACAGGGCCAACACGACCGCACCCCCGGGGATGGCGGCGTAGGGGCAACGTCTAGAGTGGCGTGGTACGCGCAAGTCCTTACCGGCTCTTCACGGCCGGAACTTGCTGGGAAATTCTCTGTCAGGGGTGTACGTGACGGCCGTCGAGTCCCGACCCGCAGGGGTCGTCCTGACTCCCAGCCCGGGGGCCCACCGGCCGTTCGGGGCCCGTGTCAAGGGTTTTGTGGCGCTCACCAAGCCGCGGATCATCGAACTGCTGCTGATCACCACCGTTCCGGTGATGTTCCTGGCGAAGCAGGGCGTGCCCAATCTGTGGCTGGTCCTGGCGACCTGCCTCGGCGGTTACCTCTCCGCCGGCGGTGCCAACGCGTTCAACATGTACATCGACCGCGACATCGACGCGGTGATGGACCGGACCTCGCAGCGCCCGCTGGTCACCGGCATGGTCTCGCCCCGCGAATGCCTGGTCTTCGCCTTCGCGCTGGCCACGGTCTCCACGCTCTGGTTCGGGCTGCTCGTCAACTGGCTCTCGGCGGCGCTCTCGCTGGGCGCTCTCCTCTTCTACGTGGTCGTCTACACGATGATCCTCAAGCGCCGGACCTCGCAGAACATCGTCTGGGGCGGTATCGCGGGCTGTATGCCGGTGCTCATCGGCTGGTCGTCGGTCACGGACTCCATGTCCTGGGCCCCGGTCATCCTCTTCCTGGTGATGTTCTTCTGGACGCCGCCCCACTACTGGCCGCTGTCGATGCGGGTCAAGGACGACTACGCCCGCGTCGGGGTCCCGATGCTGCCGGTCATCGCCACCAACCAGGTCGTGGCCAAGCAGATCGTCATCTACAGCTGGGCGATGGTCGTCGTCTCGCTGCTGCTGACCCCGCTGGGCTACACGGGCTGGTTCTACACGGTGGTCGCCGTGCTGTCCGGCGCCTTCTGGCTGCGGGAGGCCCACGCGCTGCGGGGCCGGGCCAAGAAGGGGGTGACGGGCGCCAAGCTCAAGGAGATGCGCCTGTTCCACTGGTCCATCACCTATGTGTCGCTGCTCTTCGTGGCGGTCGCTGTGGACCCCTTCCTGCGCTGACGCCGGGACGAGGCCGGTCCCCGTTCACACCTCCTGCCGACGGGGGGGGGGGGGGGGGGGAGCCGCCCCCCCCCCCACCCCCCCCCGGGGGTGGGACACCACAACTCTCTACGGGCGAGGGGAAAAAACACTGGTG
>NZ_JBHYWP010000151.1:0-12414 GCF_042751845.1 Streptomyces sp. NPDC059398
CCAGGAACCCCAGGAACCCCAGGAACCCCAGGAACCCCAGGAACCCCAGGAACCCCAGGAACCCCAGGAACCCCAGGAACCCCAGGAACCCCAGGGACTCCCGCGGCGACAATCCGGGGCTCGACGGCCGACCGGCGGATCCTGGACCGGCTCGGCGCTCTGCGCGCTGCGGACCTCCCCGTCAGGGGCGGACGCACCATGGCGTACGTCTACGACTCGGGCCTGCCGGGCATCGAGGAGCTGGCATCCGCGGCGGCAGCGGCGTTCGCGGGCGTCAACGGCCTCGACATGACCGCCTTCCCGAGTGTGGTCTCCCTGGAGAACGACATCGTGGGGCGTACCGCCCGGCTGCTCGGCGGCGGCCCGGAGACCGTGGGCACCTTCACCAGCGGCGGTACGGAGAGCTGTCTGCTGGCCGTCCTCACCGCACGCGAACACGCGCTGCGGACCAGGGGCGTCACCGCACCCGAACTGGTGCTCCCGGAGACCGCCCACGCGGCCTTCCACAAGGCCGCCGCGCTCTTCGGGCTCAGGGCCGTGGTGGTCCCCGTGGATCCGCTGACCCACCGGGTGCGCGCCGCCGACCTGGCGTCGGCCCTCTCCGACCGCACCGCGCTGGCGGTGGTCTCCGCGCCCTCGTACGCCCACGGGGTGATCGACCCGGTCGCCGAAGCCGCCGCCGTGGCGGCCAGGCGCGGTGTGCTCTGTCATGTCGACGCGTGCATCGGCGGCTGGTACCTCGGGCATCTGCGGCTCGGGGCTGGAGCGCCACCCGTGCCGCCCTTCGACCTCGCCGTGCCCGGTGTCACCTCGCTCTCGGTGGACCTGCACAAGTACGCGTACACGCCCAAGGGCGCCTCCGTCCTGCTGTTCAGGGACGCCGGACTCCGCAGGCACGGCTGGTTCGCCCACGCCTCGTGGCCCGGCTACCCGGTGGTCAACGCCACCCTCCAGGGCACCAAGCCGGCCGGACCGCTGGCGGCGGCCTGGGCGGTACTGGAGCGGATCGGCACCGACGGGTACACCGCGCTGTCGCTGCGCGTCCACGCCGCGGTGACGGCGCTCGTGGCGGGGGTCGGGGAGATCGACGGGCTGCGTGTGCTCGGGACCCCGGACGCCTCGCTGCTCGCGGTCGCCGCCGACGGGCCGGGCATCGACCCGCTCGTGGTGGCCGACGAGATGCGCCGTCTCGGCTGGTACGTACAGCCGCAGCCCGCCTACGCCGGCTCACCGGCCAATCTGCACCTCACCGTGACAGCGGCGATGGCGGACGGCGAGACCGTACGGAAACTGCTCGACGCGCTGGCCGAAGCGACCGCGGCGGCGGCCTCGGCCGGGCCCGCCGACGCGGACCCCGCGGTACTGGAGGCAGCCGCGGCGCTCGACCCGGACACCCTGACCCCCGAGGAGGCGGCGGTGGCGCTCGCCTTCGCCGGGGTGGGGGAGCGGGGGGAGCTGCCCGAGCGGATGGCGCCCGTCCTCGCGGTGCTCCAGGGGCTGCCGCCGAAGCTCGCCGAGCGGCTGCTGCCGGAGCTCGTCGGCCTGCTCTACCGGCCGGCGGAAGCCTGACGCCGAGGGGCACGGCCGTGCCCGAGTCCGGAAAGCCCGAGGGCGGCCCCGGCATATGCGGGGCCGCCCTCAGGACGAGACGTTTCTTCTGTTGAACAATCCGTGAGGGGGCTCAGCCCTCGTCGTGCGCGACCGCGCGACGGGCGTCCGCGTCCAGCACACCCCAGCTGATCAGCTGCTCGGTGAGGACCGAAGGGGACTGGTCGTAGATGACGGCGAGTGTGCGCAGGTCGTCCTGGCGGATCGACAGCACCTTGCCGTTGTAGTCGCCGCGCTGGCTCTGGATCGTGGCCGCGTAACGCTGGAGCGGTCCGGCCTTCTCCGGCGGGACGTGGGCGAGGCGCTCCAGGTCCAGGACGAGCTTCGGCGGCGGCTCGGCGGCTCCGCCCGGCGTCGTGCCCGGCAGCAGCTCCTGCACCGGAACCCCGTAGAAGTCCGCCAGCTCGGCCAGGCGCTGGACGGTCACGGCGCGGTCGCCACGCTCGTACGAACCCACCACCACGGCCTTCCACCGGCCCTGGGACTTCTCCTCGACACCGTGGAGGGAAAGGCCCTGCTGGGTGCGGATGGCACGGAGCTTGGCCCCGAGCTGTTTTGCGTATTCGCTGGACATATGGCTCCCCGGACGCTGAGATGACCTGCGGCTCCGCCGCGCGGCTGGTAACTCACTGTGAGGTTACGCAGCGTTACTTGGATGCGTCAAGCCGAATGGTCCGGACCGCCCCCGGACCAGGGCGGCAGGCCCCTGTGGGGCCCTGGTAAGGTGGTTTCCGTAATTCCGACGTCCTTTAAGGTCCGTCCCGTGAGGCGGAGAAGGAGGTCCGTTTCGTATGGACACCAGTAGTGCACAAGCCGGCGGTGGATCCGACGCGCGCCCCGTCCTGGAGGCCCCGGACATCGCACGGGTGCTGACCCGTATCGCCCACGAGATCGTCGAACGCGCCAAGGGCGCCGAAGATGTCGTACTCCTCGGCATCCCGACCCGCGGTGTGTTCCTCGCCCGCAGGCTCGCGGCCAAGCTGGCGGAGATCACCGGCCGCACGGTCCCGGTCGGCTCCCTGGACATCACCATGTACCGCGACGACCTGCGGATGCGGCCCGCCCGCGCGCTGGCCCGTACGGACATCCCCGCGGACGGTGTCGACGGACGCCTGGTCGTCCTCGTCGACGACGTGCTCTTCTCCGGCCGCACGATCCGCGCCGCGCTCGACGCCCTGGGCGACATCGGCCGCCCGCGCGCCGTGCAGCTCGCGGTCCTCGTCGACCGCGGCCACCGCGAACTCCCGATCCGCGCCGACTACGTCGGCAAGAACCTCCCGACGTCGCTGCGCGAGACGGTCAAGGTCCAGCTCGCCGAGGAGGACGGCCGCGACACGGTCCTGCTCGGCACCGAGCGGACCGTCCCGGCCGGCGGCAGCTAGCCGGGTCCGAGCGGTCGTGTCCAGGCCTCTCCCGGGCGAGGACGCGACCCGGCGGCCCCGGCCGCCCATTCGTACGCCCTGACCCGGGCCGCCGGGCCGTGCCCTCCTGCCCGGCCGCCCTGCCCGAATCCGCTCGACCTCCGCGCCCTCCCCGCGAACATGGAGCACACCCAGATGGAGCGCCACCTCATCTCGGCCGCCGATCTCACCCGCGACGACGCCGTCCTGATCCTCGACACCGCCGAGGAGATGGCCCGGATCGCCGACCGGCCGGTCAAGAAGCTTCCGACCCTGCGCGGCCGCACCGTCGTCAACCTCTTCTTCGAGGACTCGACCCGGACCCGCATCTCCTTCGAGGCGGCGGCCAAGCGGCTCTCCGCCGACGTCATCAACTTCTCCGCGAAGGGGTCGTCGGTCTCCAAGGGCGAGTCCCTCAAGGACACCGCGCTGACCCTGGAGGCGATGGGCGCCGACGCCGTCGTCATCCGCCACGGATCGTCCGGCGCCCCCTACCGGCTCGCCACATCGGGCTGGATCGACGGCGCCGTCGTCAACGCGGGCGACGGCACCCACGAACACCCCACCCAGGCGCTCCTCGACGCCTTCACCATGCGCCGCAGGCTCGTCGGGGCCGACACCGGCACCGGGCGCGACCTGGAAGGCCGCCGCATCACCATCGTCGGCGACGTGCTGCACAGCAGGGTCGCCCGGTCCAACGTCCATCTGCTGCACACCCTGGGCGCCCGGGTGACGCTGGTCGCACCGCCCACCCTGGTGCCGATCGGCGTCGAGCACTGGCCCTGCGAGGTCTCGTACGACCTCGACCGGGTGCTCCCCGAATCCGACGCCGTCATGATGCTGCGCGTCCAGCGCGAGCGGATGAACGCGGCCTTCTTCCCCACCGAACGCGAGTACGCGCGCCGCTACGGCCTGGACGGCGACCGCATGGCGCGGATGCCCGGCGACTCCATCGTCATGCACCCCGGACCGATGAACCGCGGGATGGAGATCACCGCCGACGTCGCCGACTCCGGCCGCTGCACCGCGGTCGAGCAGGTCGCCAACGGCGTCTCCATCCGGATGGCCGTCCTCTATCTGCTGCTGGGCGGCTCCGAGCCCGCCACGACTTCCCGTACCGAGGAGAGCAAGTAACCATGAGCAAGACCCTGATCCGTGGTGCGAAGGTGCTCGGCGGCGAGCCGCAGGACGTCCTGATCGACGGTGAGACCATCGCGGCGGTGGGCACCGGACTGTCCGCCGACGGCGCCGATGTCATCGAGGCGGACGGCCGGATCCTGCTGCCCGGCCTGGTCGACCTGCACACCCATCTGCGCGAGCCGGGCCGCGAGGACTCCGAGACCGTGCTGACCGGTACCAAGGCCGCTGCCGTCGGCGGATTCACCGCCGTCCACGCCATGGCGAACACCTTCCCCGTCGCCGACACCGCCGGCGTCGTGGAGCAGGTCTGGCGCCTGGGCAAGGAGTCCGGCTACTGCGACGTACAGCCCATCGGCGCCGTCACCGTCGGCCTGGCGGGCAAGCAGCTCGCCGAACTCGGCGCCATGCACGAGTCGGCCGCCGGGGTCCGCGTCTTCTCGGACGACGGCAAGTGCGTGGACGACGCCGTGATCATGCGCCGCGCCCTGGAGTACGTGAAGGCCTTCGACGGTGTCGTGGCCCAGCACGCCCAGGAGCCCCGGCTCACCGAGGGCGCCCAGATGAACGAGGGCGTTGTCTCCTCCGAGCTGGGCCTCGGCGGCTGGCCCGCAGTGGCCGAGGAGTCGATCATCGCCCGCGATGTGCTGCTCGCCGCCCATGTCGGCTCCCGGGTGCACATCTGCCACCTGTCCACGGCGGGCTCGGTGGAGATCGTCCGCTGGGCCAAGTCCAAGGGCTGGAACGTGACGGCCGAGGTGACCCCGCACCACCTCCTCCTCACCGACGAGCTGGTCCGTACGTACAACCCGGTCTACAAGGTCAACCCGCCGCTGCGCACCGAGGCCGATGTGCTGGCCCTGCGCGAGGCGCTCGCCGACGGCACGATCGACTGCGTCGCCACCGACCACGCCCCGCACCCGCACGAGGACAAGGACTGCGAGTGGGCCGCGGCCGCCATGGGCATGGTGGGCCTGGAGACCGCGCTCTCCGTCGTCCAGCAGACGATGGTCGACACCGGGCTCGTCGACTGGGAGACCGTCGCCGACCGGATGTCCTTCCGCCCGGCGGCCATCGGCCGTCTCGCGGGCCACGGCCGCCCGGTCGCCGCCGGTGAGCCCGCGAACCTCACGCTGGTCGATGCCGCTTACCGTGGAGAGGTGGACCCCGCGGGCTTCGCCTCCCGCAGCCGCAACACCCCGTACGAGGGCCGTGAGCTGCCGGGACGCGTCACCCACACCTTCCTGCGGGGCAGGGCAACGGTCGTGGACGGGAAGCTGGCGTGACACCTCTCATCAATCTTCACCCCGCATATCTGCACCTCGCAGCGGAGCAGAAGTCGGCGGACGTCACCGACTGGTCGGGCCGTATCGGCTGGATCGTCGGTCTGCTGCTCTTCGTCGTACTCGTCTACTGGCTGATGCGCGAGGGCTGGAAGTGGCGCGGCACGCTCCAGAGCGACCTCCCCGGGCTTCCGGCCGCGCCGGACGCGCCGGGCACCGTCAGACTGGAGATGAGCGGCCGCTACCACGGCTCGACCACCGCCGGGCAGTGGCTCGACCGGATCGTCGCCCACGGCCTGGGCACCCGCAGCAGGGCCGAGGTGACTCTCACGGACGCGGGGGTGGACGTCGTACGCCCCGGGGCGCGCGACTTCTTCATCCCCGCGGCGCAGCTCCGCGAGGCCCGGCTCGACAAGGGCATCGCGGGCAAGGTCCTCACCGAGGGCGGCCTGCTGATCATCACCTGGCAGCACGGCGACAAGCTGATCGACTCCGGCTTCCGCTCCGACCGGGCGGCCCAGCACGCCTCCTGGACCGAGGCCGTCAACGCCATGAGCCGCCCCGCCGCAACGGCCGCGGACACGGCCCCCGCCGACAGCACCACCGGCACCACGCACCACCCGATCACGACGGAAGGCACCGCACGATGACGACCTCAAGGCCGGGGAACGCCCCGGAGAGGAAGGCGGCGTCCCCCGCCGTACTCGTCCTGGAGGACGGCCGGATTTTCCACGGCCGCTCCTACGGGGCCACCGGGGAGACCTTCGGTGAAGCGGTGTTCAACACCGGGATGACCGGTTACCAGGAGACCCTCACCGACCCCTCGTACCACCGCCAGGTCGTCGTGATGACCGCCCCGCACGTGGGCAACACCGGCGTCAACGACGAGGACGACGAGTCCGCGAAGATCTGGGTCGCCGGCTATGTCGTACGCGACCCCGCCCGCATCCCGTCGAACTGGCGCTCCCGCCGTACCCTCGACGACGAGCTGACGGCGCAGGGCATCGTCGGCATCAGCGGCGTCGACACCCGCGCGCTCACCCGCCATCTGCGCGAGCGGGGCGCGATGCGCGTCGGCATCTTCTCCGGCAACGCCGTGGCCGACGAGGGCACGCTCATCGCCAGGGTCCGGCAGGCGCCCGAGATGAACGGCGCCGACCTCTCCGCCGAGGTCGCCACCGCCGAGGCGTACGTGGTCCCGGCGGTCGGCCCCGACGGCGAAACCGTCCCGCTGGGTGCCGCGAAGTTCACCGTCGCCGCGATCGACCTCGGCATCAAGGGCATGACCCCGCACCGGATGGCCGAGCGCGGCATCGAGGTGCACGTCCTGCCCGCCACCGCCACCGTCGACGAGGTGTACGCGGTCGCCCCCGACGGAGTGTTCCTCTCCAACGGCCCCGGCGACCCGGCCACCGCCGACCTGACGGTCATCAAGGCCGTCCTGGAGCGGAAGACCCCGCTCTTCGGCATCTGCTTCGGCAACCAGCTCCTCGGCCGCTCGCTCGGCTTCGGCACCTTCAAGCTCAAGTACGGCCACCGCGGCATCAACCAGCCGGTCCAGGACCGTGCGACCGGCAAGGTCGAGGTCACCGCGCACAACCACGGCTTCGCCGTGGAGGCGCCGCTCGACCGGGTATCCGACACGCCCTACGGCCGCGCCGAGGTCTCCCACGTCTGCCTCAACGACAACGTGGTCGAAGGGCTCCGGCTGCTCGACCAGCCGGCCTTCAGCGTCCAGTACCACCCCGAGGCAGCCGCGGGCCCGCACGACGCCGCGTACCTCTTCGACCGCTTCACGTCTTTGATGAACACAGCCCAGATGGAGGGCCAGCGTGCCTAAGCGCACCGATATCCAGTCCGTCCTGGTCATCGGGTCAGGACCGATCGTCATCGGCCAGGCCGCCGAGTTCGACTACTCGGGCACCCAGGCCTGCCGGGTGCTCAAGGCCGAGGGCCTGCGGGTCATCCTGGTCAACTCCAACCCGGCCACGATCATGACCGACCCGGAGATCGCCGACGCCACCTACGTCGAGCCGATCACCCCGGAGTTCGTCGAGAAGATCATCGCCAAGGAGCGCCCGGACGCCCTGTTGCCGACCCTCGGCGGGCAGACCGCGCTCAACACCGCCATCTCCATGCACGAGGGCGGTGTGCTCGACAAGTACGGCGTCGAGCTGATCGGCGCCAACGTCGAGGCGATCAACAAGGGCGAGGACCGCGACCTCTTCAAGGGCGTCGTCGAGGCCGTACGCGGGAAGATCGGCCACGGCGAGTCCGCCCGTTCGGTCATCTGCCACTCGATGGACGACGTCATCAACGGCGTCGGTGAACTCGGCGGCTACCCGGTCGTCGTCCGCCCCTCCTTCACCATGGGCGGCGCCGGCTCCGGCTTCGCCCACGACGAGGAGGAGCTGCGCCGGATCGCCGGACAGGGCCTCATGCTCTCGCCGACCACCGAGGTGCTCCTGGAGGAGTCCATCCTCGGCTGGAAGGAGTACGAGCTGGAGCTGATGCGCGACAAGCACGACAACGTCGTGGTGGTCTGCTCCATCGAGAACTTCGACCCGATGGGCGTGCACACCGGGGACTCGATCACCGTCGCCCCGGCGATGACGCTGACCGACCGCGAGTACCAGCGGCTGCGCGACATCGGCATCGCGATCATCCGTGAGGTCGGGGTCGACACCGGCGGCTGCAACATCCAGTTCGCCGTCAACCCCGAGGACGGCCGGATCATCGTCATCGAGATGAACCCGCGGGTCTCGCGCTCGTCCGCGCTGGCCTCCAAGGCCACCGGATTCCCGATCGCGAAGATCGCGGCCAGGCTCGCCGTCGGATACACGCTGGACGAGATCCCCAACGACATCACGGAGAAGACCCCGGCGTCCTTCGAGCCGACGCTCGACTATGTCGTCGTGAAGGTGCCGCGATTCGCCTTCGAGAAGTTCCCGGCCGCCGACGCCACCCTCACCACCACCATGAAGTCGGTGGGCGAGGCCATGGCGATCGGCCGTAACTTCACCGAGGCGCTCAACAAGGCGCTGCGCTCGCTGGAGAAGAAGGGCTCGCAGTTCACCTTCGTGGGCGAGCCAGGCGACAAGGCCGCGCTCCTGGAGACCGCGAAGGTCCCCACCGACGGCCGGATCAACACCGTCATGCAGGCCATGCGGGCCGGCGCCACCCCGCAGGAGGTCTTCGACGCGACGAAGATCGACCCGTGGTTCGTCGACCAGCTGTTCCTGATCCTGGAGCACGCCGACGAACTGGCCGCCACCGAGAAGCTGGACCCCCGGCTGCTCGCCGACGCCAAGCGCCACGGCTTCTCGGACGCCCAGATCGCCGCCATCCGCGGTCTGCGCGAGGACGTCGTCCGCGAGGTGCGGCACGCGCTCGGGGTGCGCCCGGTCTACAAGACGGTCGACACCTGCGCCGCCGAGTTCGCCGCGAAGACCCCGTACTTCTACTCCTCGTACGACGAGGAGAGCGAGGTCGCACCCCGCGAGAAGCCCGCCGTGATCATCCTCGGCTCCGGCCCCAACCGCATCGGCCAGGGCATCGAGTTCGACTACTCCTGTGTCCACGCCTCCTTCGCGCTCGGCGACGCGGGCTACGAGACCGTGATGGTCAACTGCAACCCCGAGACGGTCTCCACCGACTACGACACCTCCGACCGGCTCTACTTCGAGCCGCTCACCCTGGAGGACGTCCTGGAGATCGTGCACGCCGAGACGCTGGCCGGACCCGTCGCCGGTGTCGTCGTCCAGCTCGGCGGCCAGACCCCGCTGGGCCTGGCGCAGGCGCTCAAGGACAACGGCGTGCCCGTGGTCGGCACGCCCCCGGAGGCGATCCACGCCGCCGAGGACCGCGGCGCCTTCGGCCGGGTGCTCGCCGAGGCCGGGCTGCCCGCGCCGAAGCACGGCACCGCCACCACCTTCGACGAGGCCAAGGCCATCGCCGACGAGATCGGCTACCCGGTCCTGGTCCGCCCGTCGTACGTGCTCGGCGGCCGGGGCATGGAGATCGTCTACGACGAGACCCGGCTCGCGGCGTACATCGCGGAGTCCACCGAGATCAGCCCCACCCGCCCGGTGCTGGTCGACCGCTTCCTGGACGACGCGATCGAGATCGACGTCGACGCGCTCTACGACGGCACCGAGCTCTACCTCGGCGGCGTCATGGAGCACATCGAGGAGGCCGGTATCCACTCCGGCGACTCGGCCTGCGCGCTGCCCCCGATCACGCTCGGCGGCTTCGACATCAAGCGGCTGCGGACCTCCACCGAGGCCATCGCCAAGGGGGTCGGCGTCCGCGGACTGATCAACATCCAGTTCGCGCTGGCCGGCGACATCCTCTACGTCCTGGAGGCCAACCCGCGCGCCTCCCGTACGGTCCCCTTCACATCGAAGGCCACCGCGGTCCCGCTGGCCAAGGCCGCGGCCCGTATCTCGCTGGGCGCGACCGTCGCCGAACTGCGCGCCGAGGGCATGCTCCCGGCGACCGGCGACGGCGGCACCCTGCCGCAGGACGCGCCGATCTCCGTCAAGGAGGCCGTGATGCCGTGGTCGCGCTTCCGCGACATGCACGGCCGCGGCGTCGACACCGTGCTCGGCCCCGAGATGCGGTCCACCGGCGAGGTCATGGGGATCGACTCGGTCTTCGGCACCGCGTACGCCAAGTCGCAGGCCGGGGCGTACGGGCCGCTGCCCACCAAGGGCCGCGCCTTCATCTCGGTCGCCAACCGGGACAAGCGCTCGATGATCTTCCCGGCCCGTGAGCTGGTCGCACACGGCTTCGAGCTGCTCGCCACCTCCGGCACCGCCGAGGTGCTGCGCCGCAACGGCATCAATGCCACCGTGGTCCGCAAGCTCAGCGAGGGCGAGGGGCCGGGCGGTGAGCGGACCATCGTCCAGCTCATCCACGACGGCGACGTCGACCTCATCGTCAACACCCCGTACGGCACCGGCGGCCGGCTCGACGGTTACGAGATCCGCACCGCGGCCGTGGCCCGCGCGGTGCCCTGCCTCACCACGGTCCAGGCGCTCGCCGCGGCCGTCCAGGGCATCGACGCGCTCAACGGCGGCGATGTCGGCGTCCGCTCCCTCCAGGAACACGCACGCCATCTGACCGCCGCACGCGAGGTCTAGCCCACGAGGGGGACACCGGTTCCGGTGTCCCCCTCTTCATGGGTTCCCGTCCATCTCTTCATGAGTTCCCGTTCATGAGCTCCCGTTCATGAGTTCCCGCCCGGGAGCCCGCCATCAGGAAAGCCGGATGTACAGACTCTTCTTCGACCTGGTCTTCAAGCGGATGGACCCCGAGCGCGCCCACCATCTGGCCTTCCGCTGGATCCGCGCCGCAGCCCGGGTCCCGGTCCTGCGCACCTTCGCCGCCGCCGCGCTCGCGCCGCGCCACCGGGAGCTGCGCACCGAGGCGCTCGGGCTGCGGATGCACGGCCCCTTCGGCCTCGCGGCCGGCTTCGACAAGAACGCGGTCGCGATCGACGGCATGACCATGCTCGGCTTCGACCACGTCGAGATCGGCACGGTCACCGCCCGGCCCCAGCCCGGCAACCCCCCGAAGCGGCTCTTCCGCCTGGTGGCGGACCGCGCGCTCATCAACCGCATGGGCTTCAACAACGAGGGCTCGGCGGCCGTGGCGGCCCGTCTGGCGGCCCGTAACCCCGTCTTCAGGACCACGGTCGGCGTCAACATCGGCAAGACCAAGGTGGTTCCCGAGGAGGAGGCCGTCGGTGACTACGTCGAGTCGACCGAGCGGCTGGCCCGGCACGCCGACTACCTGGTCGTCAATGTGTCGTCGCCGAACACCCCCGGCCTGCGGAACCTCCAGGCCACCGAGGCGCTGCGCCCGCTGCTGACCGCCGTGCGCGAGGCAGCCGACCGCACCGTCACGGACCGCCGGGTGCCGCTCCTGGTGAAGATCGCTCCCGACCTCGCCGACGAGGACGTGGACGCCGTCGCCGACCTGGCGGTCGAGCTGGGGCTCGACGGCATCATCGCCACCAACACCACCATCGCCCGCGACGGCCTCGGCCTGCGGTCCGCCGCCGCGCTCACCGCCGAAACCGGCGGCCTCTCCGGCGCCCCGCTCAAGGAACGCTCCCTGGAGGTGCTGCGCCGGCTGTACGCCCGGGTGGGCGGCGATCTCGTCCTCATCGGGGTCGGCGGCATCGAGACGGCGGAGGACGCCTGGCAGCGGATCCTGGCGGGGGCCACGCTGGTCCAGGGCTACAGCGCCTTCATCTACCAGGGCCCTTTCTGGGCCCGCGCGGTCCACAAGGGCCTCGCGGCCCGGCTGCGCACCAGCCCGTACGCCACGCTCGCCGAGGCCGTCGGCGCGGAGACCAGGAAGACGGTGGTCCGATGACACCCCCGCAGCCGCCCGAACCGTTCGGCACCCGGCTCAGGCGGGCCATGGACACCCGCGGGCCGCTCTGCGTCGGCATCGACCCGCACGCCTCCCTGCTGACCGCCTGGGGGCTCGGCGACGACATCGCCGGTCTGGAGCGCTTCACCCGCACGGTCGTGGAGGCGCTGGCCGACCGGGTCGCCGTGCTCAAGCCGCAGTCCGCGTTCTTCGAGCGGTTCGGCTCGCGCGGCATCGCCGTCCTGGAGAAGGCCGTCGCCGAGGCCCGGTCGGCCGGGGCGCTGGTGCTGATGGACGCCAAGCGCGGTGACATCGGCTCGACCATGGGCGCCTACGCCGCGACCTACCTGGACCCGGAGTCGCCGCTCTTCTCGGACGCGGTGACGCTCTCGCCGTACCTCGGCTTCGGCTCGCTGCGGCCGGCCCTGGACGCGGCGGTGCTCAGCGGTGCGGGTGTCTTCGTGCTCGCGCTGACCTCCAACCCGGAGGGCGCCGAGGTCCAGCGGGCCACCGCGTCCGACGGCCGGACGCTGGCCCGGCTGATGCTCGACCACATGGCGGCCGAGAACGAGGGCGCCGACCCGCTGGGCTCGGTGGGCGCC
>NZ_JBHYWP010000152.1:0-12371 GCF_042751845.1 Streptomyces sp. NPDC059398
GTCCCGCCGGGGGGCGCGGGGGGGGCCGCGCCCGGCGGGCGTCCGGGGGGCCCCACCCCGGGCGGGCGGGGGCCCGGGGTACCCCCGAACCCGGGGCCCGACCAGTCCTTCCGACCGGGACGAGAGGCGTTACGCCTCGTTCTCCTTGGCGTCCTCCACCGACTTGCGGACCTCGTCCATGTCCAGTGCGCGGGCCTGCCCGATCACATCCTCCAGAGCGGCCTCCGGCAGAGCGCCGGGCTGCGAGAAGACCGCGACGTTGTCACGGACGATCATCAGGGTCGGGATGGAAGTGATCTCGAAGGCCGAGGCCAGTTCCTGCTGGGCCTCCGTGTCGACCTTCGCGAAGACGAGATCGTCGTGCCGCTCGGACGCGCCCTCGTAGACCGGGGCGAACTGACGGCACGGTCCGCACCAAGAAGCCCAGAAGTCGATCAGGATGAAGTCGTTCTCGGTCACGACGTCGTCGAAGTTTTCCTTCGTGAGCTCGACCGTGCTCATGCTGTGCCCGCCTTTCGTGGCTGACCGGTGTGTTCGCCCGCGTCAACCGTGATGTTCACTGTCGTATTCCGACTGCCCATGTGGCCGCACGCCACACCCCGTACCAGACTGGCTCCCATGACCGATGGCATGGAGAACACGGTGTACGACGTGGTAGTACTCGGAGCGGGCCCGGTCGGCGAGAACGTGGCGGACCGCGCCCGTGCCGGAGGCCTGAGCGCGGCGGTGGTCGAGAGCGAGCTGGTCGGCGGCGAGTGCTCGTACTGGGCATGCATGCCGAGCAAGGCCCTGCTGCGTCCGGTGACGGCGCGCGCCGACGCCCGCAGGGTCCCCGGGCTGCGCGGGGCGGTGCAGGGGCCCCTCGACGTGGCGGAGGTACTCGCCCACCGGGACGAGTACACCTCGCACTGGAAGGACGAGGGCCAGGTCAGCTGGTTGGAGAGCGTCGGGGTGGACCTCTACCGCGGCCAGGGGCGGCTGACCGGCCGCAGGACGGTCTCGGTGACGGGTCCCGGGGGCGAGCAGCGGCAGCTGACCGCACGGCACGCCGTCGCCGTGTGCACGGGGACCCGCGCCGTCGTCCCCGACATTCCCGGACTGGCCGCCGCCCGGCCCTGGACCAGCCGCGAGGCCACCAGCGCCCGCGCCGTGCCGGGACGGCTGGTGATCGTCGGCGGGGGAGTGGTGGCCACCGAGATGGCCACCGTCTGGCAGGCACTCGGCTCACGCGTGACGATGCTGGTACGCGGCGGCGGGCTGCTGCCGAGGATGGAGCCGTTCGCCGGCGAGCTGGTCGCATCGGCCCTCGGGGAGGCCGGGGCGGACATCCGGTTCCACACGTCCGCCGTCTCGGTCGAGCGCGGTGACGGGCCGGTGGCCGTGGACCTGGAGGACGGCGGGCGGATCGAGGCCGACGAGATCCTCGTCGCGACCGGCCGCGCCCCTCGCACCGATGACATCGGCCTGGACACGGTGGGGCTGGACGCGGGCTCCTGGCTGTCCGTGGACGACAGCTGCCGGGTCGATGGCACCGACTGGCTCTACGCCGTCGGAGACGTCAACCACCGGGCCCTGCTGACCCACCAGGGCAAGTACCAGGCCCGTATCGCGGGCGCCGCGATCACCGCACGCGCCCAGGGCGTCCCCCTGCTCGAAACCGACCGCTGGGGCGCCCACGCCGCGACCGCCGACCACGCTGCGGTCTCCCAGGTGGTCTTCACGGACCCGGAGGCGGCGTCCGCGGGACTCACACTCGCCGAGGCGGAGAGCGCCGGGTACCGGGTCAGGGCGGTGGACTACGACATGGCGGGCGTCGCGGGAGCCGGGCTCTACGCCGATGGGTACAAGGGCCAGGCCCGTATGGTCGTCGACCTCGACCGCGAGGTACTCGTCGGCGCCACGTTCGTGGGCCCCGCCGTCAGCGAACTGCTCCACTCGGCGTCGGTGGCGATCGCCGGGGAGGTGCCCATCGAACGGCTGTGGCACGCGGTCCCGGCGTATCCGACGATCAGCGAGGTGTGGCTGCGGCTGCTTGAGACGTATCGGGGTTAGGGGCGTGCAGATCTTTGACCTGTCTCCATGCGGGAAAGCCGTGGGTGCCGACCCGAACCGGCTCGGCCCCCGGCTCCCACTCGCTCTGGTGGCCGGGAGTTCGTTCGTTGAGTAGCGGAACCGTACGAGCCGCCGCCGATCGCTGCATCTGGTTGGTGATCACCGCCCACAGCCGACTCCGCCTCGCCCCTTGTCCGGATGGCGGATCCGGCCCCCACGCGGGCATGAACTGCACGAGGCCCTCAGTCGGCCGTCACAGTTCTCTGGGGCCTCGTGTCCCGAACGAGCTGATCCTCGCTGTTTGAAGGCGGCCTTGAGGGGCGCATGCGGACGAAGAGGCTGGTGGGGTGTCGGCCGACTGGTCGTATCTCCGTCAGCACGATCAGAAGCATGCTTGCCAAGCACTGGTCATCCAGTACCTCTTGGTGAGATCGCTGAAGTGCGGTCCGCGCTGTAGTGCGGACCGCCAGAGCAGCGGTATGCGCCTCATGGCGGCCGTAACCAAGGTGACGCCGCAGGTGAGGGAGTGCGTGCCTGGGAACGCGGCCTGTCCGGCCCGTGTTTGATGGCTGTCCATTCGGGGATGCGGTTGCGGTCCCCTGGACGGTCCTGCTGTCCCCGGTCCGATCATGCGGGGGAACCAGGTGCGGTGCGTGGATCCTCTACACGGATCAAACGTCAACATGGCCTATCCAGCCATGAGAGACCACTCTCCCTGTGGAGACTCCCGCAACTACGGGCCGGCGCTTGCTGACAGCCGGCAACCCTGCGAGCAGGGAAAACGCTTACTGCGGGAGTCGTCCGGTCTCGTACGGATGAGGCGGCAATGAAACATTGGTGCAGTTACCAAGCGGGTGTTTGACGCGGCTTAAAATCGCATGCCTTTGAGTGGCTAAATCTTGCTAGCGTGATCCGGGTCGATTATTGAAGCGACATGCGGCGCTCAGTGACGGCGAGTTTCCGCCACTGGGTGATGACAGGTCCGCTGGCCCATGCGCGTACGAGGGGGCCCGAATTGTGCGCGAGAAAGTAATCACGTCGGGAAACACACCTTCGTAGTCCGCTGCCGAGGCTCCGGAATTCCTCAATATCCGGTGCTATGACGCGCTGCTTTGCCTGCATCCTGCCGGATTCTCCGGCGGATCACTCGTGCACTCGTTCAAGTCATCTCTAGGAGCGAAGAATATGGCCGAGCTTGCTATCGTCGGAAGCCAGGATGTCGATGCCCGCGAATGGCTCGACAACGCCAGGGAAGTCCAACTGCCGACGCGCGACAGTTCGGTGAAGGCAACTGTCGGAACGCTGAACGGGTATGAGTTGATCGTGATGCCCCGCAACAGTTCCGGGCGGCCGGTTCCTCCGCACGCGATTGACTACCGGGCCAACATGGACGCCTTGTCCCGGGCCGGCGTTCGGATGGTGCTCACTACCGCCATGGTCGGCACGCTACGGCACTCGCTCCCGACCGGGAGCATGCTCGTCCTGGACCAGTTCATCGACTTCACGAGGGACCGGCAGTTCACGTTCTTCGAGGACGACCGGTTCGGCTTCGCCGACATGACCGAGCCGTACTGCCCGAACCTTCGCGCCCACATGATTCGTGCAGGAAAAGCCCTGGGTATGCACATAGCCCCGCAGGGCTGCTGCGTGTGTGTTCCTGGGCCGCGGTTCGAAACCCGGGCCGAGGTAAGGATGTTCGCGCAGCTCGGCGGTGACGTCATCGGCCACACCAACGGGACCGACTGCATCATGGCGCGCGAGGCCGGCATGTGTTTCGCGACCTTCGCCGGCGTCATCACGCTGGGTGCCGGCCTGTCGGACCATGACATGAATGCCCACGACTGGCACGAGCCGCGCAGGCAACATGCCGCCCGCTTCAGGCAGATCGTGGGCGAGATGACCCGGTCGCTGTGCGACGGCGGCTCCGAAGCCCATGTCGACTGCCGATGCGCGACGGCTGCGCCGATCGAGAAGTAGCCCTGAGCCAGTCGATCGGTCAGGAACTGTCCCAGGGCCTGGAGTAACGGCTCCAGGCCCTGCCCGGCCCGTTGGTGAATTTCATGCACAAGGAATAGAAATGACAAGTAATCCTCATATCGTGTGGGACTGGAACGGGACCCTGCTCGGTGACGGCCGCATCATGATGCGATCGGTTATCGCGGCTTTCGCTGTTGCGGGTCTCCCCGAGATCACCATCGAGGACCACCGAAAGCACTTCACGCGACCCATATCTTCCTTCTTCGAGAAACTGGCGAAGCGCTCGCTGAGTGCGGCCGATTACGGTGTCCTCCGGCAGTCCTTCGAGGCCGCCTACCGAGGGCTGGCAGTCAATTTGGCTCTGACGTCCCATGCCGACGCCGTACTCAGAAGGTGGGCCGTGGCCGGACGGACTCAGTCGCTGCTTTCCATGCACCCCCATGAGAAGCTGGTCCCGGAGATCAAAAAATACGGGATCGCAGACCTTTTCTTACGCGCCGATGGTTATAAGGGCTCGGGGGCGGACACAAAGGCAGAACACCTCAAGGCTCATCTTGCCGCTCTCGGGGGACCCTCTCCCGATGATGTGATCTTGATCGGTGATACCGTGGACGATGCACTGGCTGCGCAGGATGTGGGGCTGAGGTGCGTCATATTCCATGACGCACGCAATGCCTTGCAGGATCTGGGTCACTTCGATCATCTCATGGTGCCTGTCGTCCGGACTCTCCCGGAGATATTCCGTTATATCGAGTAGCGGAGATGAGTGATCTCGGCCTGTCAGAGATGTAGAGAATTCACCAGGTTCTACGGCATGGGGGCGGAACTTCAGTGGTTGCGAATGCTGGTCCAGTGAACGGTGATAATGGCAGGCGGTCCGCTACGAACTCGGTCGTAGCCGCTGGGTTCGAACCTGAATCTCACCCCCCGTCGAAGCTCTACGTGGGGCAGATCCAAGCCGCGGTGGAACGGATCGCCCTCCGCCAGGGCCACGGAGCCGGCCCTCTTCCCGCGGCCTTCCACCTCCTTGATCTGTGCTCCAACCTGGAGACCGCCGTCGAGCACGGCGACCTGCCAAGCGTGGGCTTATCGGTCGCCGGTCTCTACGCCACGAGCTCATGGATAGCAGACATCTACGGGGTGACCCTCAAGAAGTCATATCAGGACCTCGGCCACAATGCGACCATCAGCAAACTCATCGAAGACCGGCGTGCGACAGGAAGGCGCCGGGAAGTCAGAGAGGCCCTGGCGCTCAGCAGGACATCATTGACTGACATCATGCGAAACATCGCGCTCTACAGCCACGCCTATGGGAGCGGCAGCGAGGACACCCTCAGGCCTCTGTCAGAAGTCATAGCAGAATTCCAGATATCTCTACTGGATCTGGGCGTCTGCCTCAAACTGGATCTCGTGGAAGTCCTTGAGAACGGATTCCACGACCGAGCCCTCGACGCATTCTCTGGTGGAGACCACAATCCCAGGCAGGCTGCGGCTGTCAAGCAATTCACCCCGGTCGCCAGGCGAACCTACTGCCCTTTCGCTGCCGCGGCCAATCTGTGGGGTGCCCCTGAATATGATCCGTCCTTGTCCATCGCGGAGCACATAAGGTCTTCGGTCGGGCTGCTCCATCACTTCAGTCGCGCCGCTCTCCGTGAGACCATGGACGGGTTTATTTACTCGTTCCCCGCCAGTGAATTCGGCCGGGATACGGCGCATCTTGGCAGTCTGCTCCGCACTCTGATTGAAACCCTGATGCAGTGCGACGATGCCGAAGCCCGCCCCTTTCGGGAGGAAGACCTATTGGACGAGAAATGGCGCTTCTCCTTCGATGGTGAGGACTACTTCGTTCCCGTTTTCGCGCCTCTCTACGGCCCTGGCCACAACCGGTTCACCTACGAGGTGCGGGACCGGGTCTTCATCCTCCTGCAACCTAACAGTTCCTTTCACCGCAGGATGGGGGTAAAAGGCCGGGAAATCAGAAGTCAGATACGGCAGAGATTCCGTGACGGATTTCAGCCGTACGACAATTCCAAAGAATTGGAACCCGGGAGATTCCTGCAGGCCGAGGATATTCGCACCGGATCCCCGAAATGGTACCGAAAAGACAAAGCATAGTGAGGAACGCTGCCGCAGTGCGAAAAATTATCTTCGCGAGCACGAACCCCATCAAGCTGGAAGAGGCAAAACAGATCATCCCTGAGATTCAAGGGATACGGGTCGACATGGACGAAATCCAGTCCCCGGCCCCGGAGGTCGTCGTCAGAAACAAGTTGGAGCAGGTCGTCAAACTTTCCTGGGACGATCCGGTGATCGTCGAGGACACGGGACTTGAGATCGATTCCTGGAACTCTCTTCCAGGTGCACTTGTGAAATGGTTTGTCGACGGTATGGGTGCCCAGGAAATAGCACACATTACTGCGCTCAAGGGGGAACGCCGTGGAGCAGACGCGGTGAGTTCGGTCGGTATCGCCTACAAAGGCGAGATCAAGGTATGGACCGACCGCATTCGGGGGAAGATCGTTGCACCGCGCGGAGAATTGGGCGGCTGGACCCCCATATTCGAGGTCGAAGGATCAGGGAAAACGCTCGCGGAGATGAGCTTGACCGAAAGAATGTCAGTGACCATGCGCAGACGGCCGCTGGAGAATGCGAACGCCTGGCTGAACCAGAGGCCCGTAGCCTCGGCCGGCAGCTGCCGCCCGGCAACCCCGGGGAAACCTCACGGGCATCAACCCCGGCTGGATGGAGAAACCCAGTGACTTCCGAGCGCGTCCCCCTCGTGATAGACACCGACCCCGGCATAGACGATGCCTTCGCCATCACTCTCGCTGCCCGCAGTCCCCACGTGGACCTCCGCGCGATCACCACCGTGTTCGGGAACGCAGCCGTAGAGCAGACAACCCTCAACGCGCTCAGGGTGCTCGCGATGTGCGACCGCGACGACGTACGGGTAGCCAGGGGTGCCGAACGCCCACTCGTCTACCCACACCCCCACCGCGCCGAATACGCCCATGGCAAGGACGGCCTCGGCGGAGCGTCAGGCTCGCTTCCTGCTCCACTGGGGAGCGAACAGCCGCGCCCGGCCGTTGAAGTACTGGCCGACGTCCTGAGAACCGCACAGACGCCCGTGACGATCGCGGCGATCGGCCCCATGACCAATGTCGCACTGCTCCTGGCCGTCTACCCCGAACTCCGCTCTCGCATCGGCCGCCTGGTGGTGATGGGCGGGGCGGCATCAGGTGGCAACGTCACCGCGACTGCCGAATTCAATGTGTGGAGCGACCCGGAGGCAGCTCGACGCGTCCTCGTCGATTCCGACGTGCCGACGACGCTGGTTCCCGTCGACCTGACTCATCGGGCCTGGGTGAGTGACGAGTGGCTCAAGACCCTCGCAGCTTCCGGCCCGGTCGGAGCCTCCCTGGCCTCCGTCTGTGCCCCCTATCGTGCCCATTATCAGCGGGAACTCGGAGTGGACGGCCTTGTCCTGCATGATGCGGTGGCCGTCGCCGAGGCGATCTGGCCCGGCATACTGAAGTGCCGGCGACTGGCAGTCGATGTGGTGTGCGACTCCACGTCGGCACGCGGCGCGACTCTCATCGACACCCGCTCGGGATATGACGACGCACGGGTCGGACGCGAGATCGACGTGGCCCTCGACGCGGACATCGACGCTCTGCGCGACCTCCTGCTCGACAAGCTGAGCGGCCGCTCATGATCCCGGCCCATCCCGCGCGCTGAGCCGGTCTTCCAGGGACGGCGGTCCGAGCCCCGCACCCGCTGCCTCGTTGTTCCAGCCGCTTTGGTCAAGGGATCTGTACAGCCCTCAGCCGTCTCCGCTACGTTGACGACCAGAATCGGGCTCGTCGACGCGTTGGTGGCTGGGTGGCGCGTCCCCTTGACGCGCCCGACGGAGATCTCGTGTCCTACCGCTCCCTGCTGCATGTCGCAGGCGTCGGCTTCTTCCCTCTGGGATTCCTGGCCCGCCTGCCATACGCCACCTCAGCCCTTTCCACGCTCATTCTGCTCCAGGCCTCGACTCACAGCTACGCCTTCGCCGGGCTCGCCAGCGCGGCCCAGAGCATCGCCATCGCCATCGGCGGCCCCCTGGTCGGAGCTCTGGCCGACCGGTACGGCCACCGGACCGTCGGAGTGGCCGCAGCGATCGCCAACTTTGCGGCCTGGGCAGCAGCCCTGCTGGCCGCCGGCCACGGCAGCCGGGCGAGCATGTTCGCCGCCGCCGCGCTGGTGGGCCTGACCCAGCCTCAGGTCGGCCCCCTCGTACGGGTGCACTGGTCACGATTGGTTCAATCCCGCAATGAGCGCCACCTGCTGCCTACGGCGCTGTCCTACGAGGCGTCCGCCGATGAGCTGAGCTTCGTCACCGGCCCCGCGTTCGTCGGGCTGCTCGCATCCCTCAGCCCCCTCGCGCCCGCTGTCGCGACGATGGCTCTGATCGCAGCAACCACCCTCCCCTTTGCCCTGACCTACGCTCACCGCAGCACGCACCAGCGGCCGTCAGGTCGGCAGGAGAAGCCGCACCTGCCCCGCCGTCCCCTGGCCGTCATGTTCTTGGCGATGGTCGCGATGGGGGCGATCTTCGGCGCGGTCCAGACAGCCGTCACCGTCTACGCCAACATGATCGACAAGCCCGGTGCTTCCGGACTCGTGTACGCCGAGTTCGGCATCGGCAGCGCCCTTGCAGGCGCCGCCTGCGCTTGGCTCCCGCAGAAGTTCTCTCTTCGCGCCCGATACGTGTCGTTCGCCGCGATCCTCTGCGCGGGCATGCTGGTCCTCTTCGTCGGCGCCCAACTGGTGTCCGTCCCCGCCGCGGTCGCGGTCGCGAGCTTCACCGTCGCGCCCTACATGATCAGCCTGTACGCGCTGACCGAACGCCTCGCCCCAGTCGAACGGGCTGCGGTCGCCATGACCATCCTGTGCGCCGGCGGCCCCCTCGGCACGGCTGCCGGACAAGCCGTCTCCGGCAGTCTCGCAGACGCTCACGGTGTCAACGGCGCACTCCTGGTCGCCCTTGTCGTGGCAGCGGGGGCACTTCTCCTCGCACTCTCGGCATTCCTGGCCGACCGACAGCGCAACATCTGGATCATCGATGCTCCGGCCGTGAAGCCTCCGGTGGTCCAGGAGCTTTCCGGCACATCCACAGAACTCCATTGAGATCTGACCGGGTGTTGGCCTGGTGGCCGGCCATGAGCCGGGCGCCAGGTGTCGCGCCAGTTGAAAGCGGCTTCGCCGGTCGGAGCCGTGCACGTGGCCTGAACGCTGACCGCTGACTGCCTGGTCCGCCCGTCCGGTGGGGCGCGCGGACCAGGCACTGTGGTCGATACCTCTCATGTCGGCGGCAGGAGAGGATCCCGCAAGCTGAACCAAGTCAGCCGACTGCCAAGGTTATTGACGACGGTAATGGATCCATTGTCGCCCCATGGGAACGTGGTGGCGGCCACCCCTGGTCGCTCCGGAAAGTCTGTACCTGAAGGCGGCTCCCGGAGACCTGCCGCGGTTGACGGTGCGGACGTCCCCCTGGTGCGTCAGCAGCCGACCCGTCGGCCGGGAAGCGTGTGCAGGACGCGGGTGAAGTGCAGATAGAGGCTGACGCGGTGCTGCATCTGGGCGGGGTTGCCGCCGTCGCACTCGGCGGTTCCGTTGAGGCTGCGGATGGTCTCGCCGAATCCCGCGTGGCGCACCATGGCCTGGTGGCCGGTCATGGTGCCGGGCCCGTCCTGGGTGTTCCAGTACCAGAGTGCGGTGGCCCAGGCGACGGCCGGGTCCCGCTCGACCAGCCAGGGATCGTCCAGCAGGTCGAGCCCGAGTGCGTCACCGGCGGCCTTGTAGTTGAAGTTCCAGCTGAGCATGATCGCACCGCGCCCGTAGTACGCGTCCTGCCCGGCGGGACAGCCGTACGGCTGGGTCGTGTCGCAGAAGACCGGGTAGGTCGACTCGTCCTGGGCGACCTTGTAGTGGAGCCCGCCGGTCTCATGGCTGACGTTGGCGAGGAAGGCCGCCGCCTCCTGCCGCCGCACCAGCAGGCTCCCCGTGCGGGCGAACCCGGGATAGGAATGTGTTGCCTCGACGAGTCCGTCGTAGGTGAAGAAGGGGTCCCGGTCGGGGAACATCCGCTCGAACTGGCTCTCGCTCACGACGAACGGCGTGGGGCGCCGCCCCTCGTGCGCGCCCGCCGCGGGAGCCACGAGCCCCAGACACGCCAGCGCCATCGCGGGGGCCAGCAGGGCCCGCAGACCTCGTCGGAACATTCGCTGCCACTCTCCGTCCGTGGGGGTGGGCCGGGCACCGGGGGAGGCGCCCCTGCTCTGGTGCGGGGCCCGGCCGGAGGTACCGCTCGCCCCGCGCGCGGGGCCCCGGCCGGAGGCACCGCACGCGTCCCGCGCGCGGTGGGGCCCCGGCCCGGTTCGGGGCGGGACCCACCGCGCGCGACCGGCCGTGCGGAGCCGGTGCGGTACCCGTGTCAGCCGACGTTCACGTCGATGCACGTGTAGAAGGCGTTGCTGGTGTCCGCGATGTTCCACACGGCGAGGACCTTCTGCTTGCCCTTGAGGCCGCCGAAGTTCACCGAGTGGGTGACCGTGGCGCCCGGCTTCGCGCCGTGGTCGTCGAACTCGGCGATCTTCTGGCCGCCGACGAAGTACTGCCAGGTGCTGGTGGCGTGCTGTGCCGTCAGCGTCCACTTGAACTCCGTGGTGGAGCCCACCGGTGTGACGGCCCAGCCCTTGGAGTCGTCGTCCAGCTCGGCGTACTGGGAGTTGCCGCCGCTGCAGCTCTGGAGACCCTTGGGGCCCTCCACGCTCTGCGGCTCATAGGTGATGGCACCGCAGCTGACGGTGTGTGCCGCGCACTGAGCCTGCCGACTGGGAGGCGATGAGACATATCCGTGGGCGCCGGCCGACGCGGCGGGCAGGCTGATCGCGAGTACCGGAGCGAGGAACGCGCCGAGGATGGCGGCGGTCTTCCTTTTCGCGTGCATGGAGAACTCCTTCACATCAGGTCTTCCTGCGTGCGACCGGCCTGTGGGGAGACAAGGCCGCGGCAGGTCGGCCTCTCGCGGGTGGGGCCGAGAGGCGCGAAGGCGGGCGGTACGGACCTCTTCCGTCCGCTTCCGTATCACTCCGTCTCCGGTCCGTGTCCGGGGAACGGAGCGAGCGCGGCAACGGCATCAGCGGTCTGCACCGAGTTGGTCCAGACCATTTCAGCTCGACGTGTCCGCGTCAAGGGTGGGGTGAAAGGCCGGTGACGGGGCCCGGTGGCACCCGGTCGCCCGCCACAGCTTGCGCTGGTGCGTCGCTGCACGTCGTATGGGTATGCCGGTGCGTGTCTTTCGGCCTACGGTGCGTCAGCCTGTCGCCCGCCGCCGATCCGTGCCGCCGGCCGTACGTCTCAGCCCGGACCGTCTGGAGGCAGGTGTCCATGTCAAAAGGCACAAAGAGAACGGGCCTGTTGGCTGAACTGTCCGCCGAGTTCTCCGGCACCCTCATCCTCATCCTGTTCGGGGCCGGGGTGGTGGCGCAGGTGGCGGCCGCGGGTCTCGGCGACCACGACAGCATCGCCTGGGCCTGGGGATTCGGCGTCACGCTGGGGGTGTATGTCGCCGGCCGGATCAGCGGGGCCCACATCAACCCGGCGGTTACGCTCGCCTTCGCCCTCTTCAGGGGCTTCTCCTGGGCGAAGGTCGTCCCCTATGTCGTGGCACAGACCGCCGGTGCCTTCGTCGCCGCGCTGCTGGTCCGATGGAACTACACGGAGATCCTGGCCAAGTTCGACCCCGGCCACACGTTCAAGTCCCAGTTCGTCTTCTCGACGCTGCCCGGCAACGGAACCTTTCCGGTCAGTGAGTGGGGAGCCCTGCGCGACCAGATCCTCGGTACCGCGATCCTGCTCTTCGTGCTGTTCGCGCTCACCGATCTGCTCAACGACCCGCCCGGCGCCAACATGGGGCCGCTGCTCATCGGTCTGCTCATCGTGGCCATCGGTATGGCCTTCGGTGCCGACGCCGGGTACGCCATCAACCCCGCACGTGACTTCGGGCCCCGGCTGGCGAGTTTCATCACCGGTTATCACACGGCCTGGCGAGATCAGTACGGCAACCTCTACTTCTGGGTGCCGATCGTCGGACCGCTGATCGGTGGTGCGCTCGGTGCAGGGCTGTACAAGCTGATGATCGGGCGTCATCTGCCGATGCTCGGCAAACAGGAGGCGGGGAGGATTCCCGCGGCGGACTGACCGTTGGCCCGGAGAGCCCGGAGAGCCCGGAGAGCCCGGAGAGCCCGGAGAGCCCGGCGGGCCGGCTGAACCGGTGGTGGGGCCCATGTGTGCCA
>NZ_JBHYWP010000153.1:0-12335 GCF_042751845.1 Streptomyces sp. NPDC059398
GGGGGGGGGGGGGGGGGGGGGGGGGGGGGGGGGGGGGCGGGGGGGGCGGGGGGGGGGGGGGGGGGGGGGGGCCGGGGGGGGGGCGCCCCCCCCCCCCGGGGGCCCCCCCCCCCACGTCCCGGACGAAGGAACGGCGGACGTCCCCGACGGAGGAACGGCGGGCGTCCCCGGCGGCGGGGCGGCGTGCGCGGGCGGGTCCGTGGCCGCTGCCACCTCGGCGGGCGTGCGCGGGCTGGTCGCCGCGCTCGCCGCTGCCACCGCGCTGGACGCCGCGTACAGCTGCGCCAAGGACTGCATCCAGATCCTCGGCGGCACCGGCTTCACCTGGGAACACGACGCCCATCTCCATCTGCGCCGCGCCGTCGTCGCCCGGCAGCTGCTCGGCCCAGGCGACACCCACCGCGCGCGGGCCGTGCGGTACGCCGCATCCGGTGCGCGCCGGGAACTGCGCCTGGAGCTGCCGGCCGATGCGAAGCCGTACCGGGAGCGGGCCCGTGAGGCGCTGGGGGCGGCCCGCGGCCTCGATCCCGCAGGGGCCCGCCGCGCCCTCGCCCCCACCGGATACGCCGCGCCGCACCTGGCGGAGCCGTACGGTCTGGGCGCGGGGCCGGTCCAACAGCTCGCCGTACAGCAGGAGATGGCCGCCGCCGGGGTGCGGATCAGCGACCTCGGGATCGCCACCTGGGTGGTGCCCTCGCTGCTCACATACGGGACGGACGAGCAGCGCGCCCGGTATCTGGCCCCGACGCTCCGCGGCGATCTGCTCTGGTGCCAGCTCTTCTCGGAGCCCGGCGCCGGATCCGACCTCGCCTCGCTGCGCACCCGCGCGGACCGGGTCGAAGGCGGCTGGCTGGTCAACGGCCAGAAACTCTGGACATCGGCCGCACAGTGGGCCGACCACGGAATCCTGCTCGCCCGTACGGACCAGGAGGCACCCCGGCACCAGGGGCTCACCTACTTCCTGGTGGACATGAAGCAGACCTCGGGGATCGACATCAGGCCGCTGAAGGAGATCACCGGCGACTCGCTCTTCAACGAGGTGTACTTCGACGACGTACTGCTGCCCGACGACGCGGTACTCGGCGCGGTCGACGACGGCTGGCGGGTGGCCCGCAACACGCTCGGCAACGAACGCGTCCACATGGCCGACCAGCTGACCTTCCCCACCGGTCTCGAAGCGCTGATCGCCCGGTCCGAAGGGCTCGACGGCGCCCAGCGGGTCCGGATCGGAGCGCTCGCCGCCGAGGCGCACGCCCTCGCCTGCATCGGGCTGCGCACCACGCTCCAGCAGGTCTCCGGAGTCGAACCGGGCGCGGGCGCCTCCGTACGGAAGCTGGTGCAGACCCCGCACCAGCAGAAGGTCGCCGAGCTGGCGCTCGAACTGCTCGGCCCGGCCGGTGCGCTCCGCGAAGGGGCGGGGGAGCAGGCCGTGCACGGCTTTCTGATGTCGCGCTGTCTGACCATCGCGGGCGGGACCACACAGGTGCAGCTCAATGTCGTCGCGGAGCGCCTGCTCGGTCTGCCGCGCGATCCGTGAGACCCGCGGGCGGGGCTACCCCGCGATGCTCCAGGCCCAGAGCTTCCCCTTCGCGATGGCCTTGAGGAGCCGGTTGAAGTCGTCCTTGACGGTCTGCGGTGTCTTGTCCTGCGGAAACAGCGGCAGGAGCCGCTGCCGGCCGAGCGCCTCGCCGGACAGCCGCTGCTTGTACCGGTTGTAGACCTTCGCGATGTCGCTCCGTACCTGCCCGCCCTCCGAGTTGCCGACGATGGGCAGGCCGCGCGTGCGGGCGTCATTGGTCGCGGCGATGGAGGCGATGTCCATCAGGAAGCAGTCGATGAGGTCCGTGACGTCCTGCTCCCGGGCGCCCGGCTGCCGGTTCTGTACATCCCTCAGCAGCAGGTCCGCCATCTCCAGGGTGACATCGCGGTAGATGTTGAAGCGCGGGCTGCCGGGGATCGCCCCGAGCACATGGTCCGGCTGCTTGGCCTTGTCCGAGTTCATCGTGGGCATCTCGCCGGGCGTTCCCCGCTCCTCCTGCTCCAGCCCGGGTACCGGCATCGGCAGACCCCGGAAGCCCTCCTCCTCGCCCCGCAGGCCCGGCTTGCTCTCCGCCAGAGGGTGGATGCCGAACTCGTGGCAGAGCATTCCGGCGATGTGCCCGATGCCGTAGTTCTCGAAGTAGTAGGAGGCCAGGGTGACGAAGACCCCCCGCTCGCCCTTGTCGCTCACCTCGGCCGGGGTCTCCGTGGTGCGCTTCTCCAGGGTGATCTCGCAGGGGCGGCCACCCACGTACCGCATGATCTCGGTGTGTGACGTGAGGAGCTGGATGATCCGGGTGGCCTTCTCGTGGTACTCCGGGTACTTGGCCGACACGTTGGTGAACGCGACGGTGCCGCTGGCCACCCGCATCCGCTGCACCGTGGGCGCCGAGGACACCGCACGCTGTACGTCCGCCCCGGCCGCCTCGCGCGGGCCGCCCGCCCCGGCCTGCTCCCCGCTCCCGCCGGACCGGCCGGTCCCGCGCAGCATCCGGACGACTGCCGCGTTGCCCGCGCTGCGCTGCAGGGCGGCCAGCCGCTGCGGGGAGCCGGGGCCCTCGGCGGATGCGGAGGCGGACGGCCGGGCGGCGGGCGGACGGGCCGGCGCCCGGCCGGCGTGCGCGCTCTCGGGTGTCCTGGCGGTCTCTCGGGGACGCATGGGGGGCTCTTCCGGCAGCGGGACGCGGATAACCCTTCCTGCATACCCCGCGCGGGGGTGGCGGCGCCAGGGGCGCAGGGGCAGCGGCTGCCGCCTGAAGAGGCAGGTCCCGGTGGCTGGGTTCCTGGACATCCGGGCCCGCGGCCTTCCGCTGACCGCTTCCCGCTGCCACTATGCATTTATCTGACGGTGTGTCAGGTGTGAGGTGTCGGATGTGAGTGTCGGAGTACGCGTGCCGATATGAGTGTCGGATACGAGCGTGGGACGCGAGACCGGACACGGGCGCCCGGCGGTGCTGCCGGGCGTGCGACCGGGGCAGCGGACCCGGGAGGCGGGACAGGACCATGAAGGCGTACATCGTCGGCGTCGGGATGACCAGGTTCGAGAAGCCGGAGAGCCGCGACTGGCAGTACTGGGACATGGCGAAGGAGGCGGGCACCCAGGCGCTCGCCGATGCCGGGGTCACCTACGGACAGGTGCAGCAACTCCCCGTGGGCTACTGCTTCCAGCCCTCCACGGCCGGCCAGCGCGCCGCATACGAACTGGGGCTCACCGGGATACCCGTCTACAACGTCAACAACAACTGCGCCACCGGATCGACGGCGCTGATGATGGCACGGCAGTTCGTGGAGGGCGGTGTCGCGGACTGTGTGCTCGCCCTCGGCTTCGAGAAGATGCAGCGCGGCGCACTCGGCGGCGGCGCGGACAGCGGGGACTTCAAGACATCGCCGGTGGCCAGGCACTACGGGGTCATGGCGGCCGGACACGGCTTCGAGATGACACCGCCCACCGCGCAGATCTTCGGCAACGCGGCCCGCGAGCACATGGAGCGCTACGGGACGACCGCCGCCCAGCTGGCCGCGGTCGGCGCCAAGAACCACCGGCACTCGGCACAGAACCCGCGCGCCCAGTTCCAGGACGTCTACACGGTGGACGAGATCCTGGCGGCGAAGACCATCCACCGGCCGCTCACCAAACTCCAGTGCTCACCGACATCGGACGGCTCAGCGGCGGCGGTCGTCGTGTCGGAGCGGTTCGTCATCGAGCACGGTCTGCACGGCAAGGCGGTGGAGATCGCGGGACAGGCCATGACGACGGACACCGAGGAGAGCTTCGCCTCCGGGTCCTGCATCGACGTGGTGGGCCGGCCGATGTCACGCGAGGCGGCCCGGCAGGCGTACGGCCGGTCCGGGCTCGGTATCGAGGACGTGGACGTCGTCGAACTGCACGACTGCTTCTCGGTCAACGAACTGCTGACGTACGAGGCGCTGGGCATGTGCGCCGAAGGGGAGTCGGGCAAGCTCGTGGAGAGCGGGGCGACCACCTACGGCGGCCGGTGGGTGGTGAACCCGTCGGGCGGTCTGATCTCCAAGGGCCACCCACTGGGCGCGACCGGCCTGGCCCAGGCGGCCGAACTGGTCTGGCAACTGCGCGGCGAGGCCGGAGCCCGGCAGGTACCCGGGGCCCGGGTCGGCCTCGCGCACAACATCGGACTGGGCGGGGCGGCGGTGGTGACGGTGCTGCGGAGGGGGTGAGGCGGGACTGGGCGGCCCTGGACCGGCAGCGGCGAGCTGAACGGCGACGGCTTCCGTGTGTTCTGTCCGGCCGGGACGGCACTGGCGGAGCGGGACAGCCCTTGGTCCGCTGGTGTGCGCTGCCTCTCGGATGCGCCCCTGCGCCGAGGGGCGCTCTATTCGATATACCCGGTAGTCGGATCCACCTGGTTCAGGAAGTCCCGTGCTGACTTTTCCCATTCCGATGCGCTCAAGGCTCTGGCCGGCTGCACCGCAGAAGTGAAGCCGTATCCGGGGTTGGGCCCGGTGAGCCACGTGAAGTCGTACGTGCCCCGCTGCCCGGGGCGTTTGACCACCTCGAACTTCTCCCCGTCAACCACCAGCGTCTGCCGTGTGCTGCGCCTCTTCATGGTCACCAGTCTGCCCGGTCCTGCGACGCCGGCGGCCTGCCCGGTCTCCGCGCCTCGGGGGACGGCGGGCGCACGCCGCGGCTGTTGGCGTTCTGTTGGCGGGGGTCCCTAGCGTTTTTCCAGCAGGGGGAGTCAGCAGATCCCCCCTGCGACGTCAAGAGAGGTGGCTCATGGTCGTGGGCCACAACTCCGTTGCTGCACAAGTGAATTCGCTGACGACATCAATCAACAGCCCCAGGCTGACCATCCGCAAAGTGTTACGTGGTGCTCCCGCAAGTACACCGTCTACGCGTAGCGGGAAGACCCGCAGCCACAGATACGTAAGCGGAGGGGCGCCGGGCGGAGAAGAGTTGGCCGATAGTAGGGGCGTGGTGCCGGGGTGACGCGCGGGAGAATTGATTCCGGTTCCGGGCCTGCTGCCCAGTGAACAGGGGTGTTCCCCCACGCGCACGCAGCGGCCCCGGCGACACCGCCCTGTTCCAGTCCGATCCCGGGAAGGATGCTTCGTGCCCCTGTATCTGTCCATCAGGCCGCCCGCCCCCTCCGTCATGCGGTGAAGGGCGCGCTCTCGGGTCTGCCACGAGCCTTCTGGTGGCTGTGGACGAGCACGCTGGTCAACCGCCTCGGCTCGTTCGTGGCCACCTTCCTGGCCCTGTATCTCACCGCGGTCAAGGGATACTCGGCCAGTTTCGCCGGGCTGGTCGTCGCGTCGTACGGGACCGGGGGCGCCGTCGCATCGGTGATCGCCGGAGTCCTCGCGGACCGGGTGGGGCGGCGCCCGACGCTGCTGCTGGCGCAACTCGCCACGGCCACCCTGACCGTCGCCCTGGGACTGGCCTCCCAGCCACTGATGATCGCCGTGCTGTCGTGCCTGCTCGGCGCCGCCTCCGGTGCCTCCAGACCCGTAATCCAGGCGATGATCGCCGACATGGTGCCGGCGGAGGACCGCAGCCGGGCGTTCTCGCTGAACTACTGGGCGATCAACATCGGTTTCGCGGTCGCCTCGGCCTCGGCCGGGCTCATCGTCGCGCACGGATACCTGTGGCTCTTCCTCGGTGAGGCCGCGGCGACACTGGCCTGCGCTCTGATCGTCTTCCGGAAGCTGCCGGAGACCAGACCCGGACCGGCCGCGGAGGACGAGGAGACACGGGGAGGCACCGGGCTCGGCAGCGTCCTGCGCGACGGGCGGTTCATGGCCGTGGCGGGCCTGACCTTCCTCGTGATCACCATTACCCAGCAGTCGGCCACCGCGCTGCCCATCGCCATGACCCGTGACGGGCTGTCAGCCGCCCAGTACGGGTGGGTCATCAGCGGGAACGGGCTCCTGATCGTGGTGCTGCAGATCCCGGTCACCCGGCTGCTGGCCCGCCCGGACCGGATGCGCCTGCTGGTGCTCGCCACCCTGCTGTGCGGTTACGGATTCGGGCTTAACGCGTTCGCGAGTTCCGCTGTCGGGTACTCGCTGGCCCTTGTGGTGTGGACGCTGGCCGAGGTCCTGCACGCGCCGGTGAACATGGACCTGGTCACCAGGCTCTCTCCCGCCCACGCCAAGGGCCGCTATCAGGGTGTCTACACACTGTCCTGGGCGACCGCCTCGCTGGTGGCCCCGTTGCTGGGCGGCCTGGTGATCGACGGCTACGGGCCCCAGGTGCTGTGGGCGGCCTGTGCTGTCGTCGGCACCGTGGCGGGCGCCGGATACTGGCTGCTTCTGCGCCGCGTACCGGCCGAAGGCCAACTCCCCCGGGAGGAGACCGCGCTGGACCCTCTGACCAAAAGCTCGTGAAGCGGCCGGCCCGCCCGGTCCGCCGCTGCCGGGACACGGCGGAGGCGGCGGGCAGTGCCCGCCGCCTCCGGGGGAGAGCGATGACGCCGAGGTCCGGCACCGCCGAGGTCCCGAACCGATGTGGAGGAGCCGCTACAACTGCTTCTCGAAGAGCAGTGCAGACCGGCCCGCGTCGGCACTCGTGCCGGTCTGCCGGTAGCCGTGGCGCCGGCAGAGGGCGAGAGCGGCAGGCTGGTCCGCGCTGGTCTCCAGGACCAGTCGGCGGTACCCGAGTTCGGAACCCCGTCGCTCCAGGTGCTCCAGTGCCCTGCCGCCGAAGCCCCGGCCCCGCCACCGGGGGTGGACCCGTATCTGTTCGATCCTCCCGGCGTCGCCCGCGGCGGGGCGCACGGCTCCCGCGGCCAGGAGGAACCCGCCGAGTGAGCCAATGACCGCATCGCTCCCGTCGTGCAGACAGCGGGCGGAGAAGTTCTCCAGGTCCTCATCGCGGGGGCCGGTGCCGGTGCCGGGCGCGGTGTCACGCAGGCCGGCGATCCCGGGGATGTCGGCGGGTACGGGCCTGCGCAACGTCAGGGGACCGGTGCAGCCGTTCGGCGCGATCCGGCGCACGGCGCCGAGGATCGTACCGTGGTCGAACGCGAGCTCAGGCAGTCCGGAGAGAGCAAGGGGCCACCAGCGGGCCTCCGTCGCGTCGCTGCCGCCCTTCACGGCGGGGCGCTCCGGCAGCAGGCAGGCGTAGGCGAGGCTCACATACCGGCCACGCGGGTCGCGGTCCGGAGCCGCGTACCAGGACAGTGGAGTCAGGTCGAAGCGCTCCAGGGGCAGCCCTGCCTCCTCGGCCAGTTCCCGGCAGGCCGCGTCCTCGGGCGACTCGTGGCGCTCGACCTTGCCACCGGGCAGCGCCCAGTCTCCTCGGTAGGGTTCCCTGCCCCTTTCGACCAGCAGTACCTCCCACCCGTCGGCGCCGGGGGCCAGTACCGCGAGGTCCACCGTCAGAACGACTCCCGCTTGCATGGACATGTTCTCTCCTTACGTATTGGCTGGATTGGCTGGTTGATTTCGGTTGTGCGCAGGTGCGGCCGGCCGGGGGCGCCCGAATGGGCCGGACGGCTTCCGTACCCCTGACGGCTGGAAAGGATCGGCCACTCCGCAGTTGACGACGGCCCGTCCGTACGGGTGGATACCGCGTCGGCACCGCTCGGGAAGAGACGGGCCGCGCGTGCGCGGAGTTGGATCCGTGGCCGAAAAGAGGTGAGGGCAGGTCCGAATATCGCGGTGACAGCAGGGATGGACGGTGAACAAAACCAGCAAGTAACCGTCATTGCCCGGCCAGGAATCGCTGAAACGCCATTGCTCCGGAATCCGCGCCGCCTGTGTGGATGCCTTCGCGATTTCGGAACCCGTTTCGCCGACGTTCATGTAGCGACGTTCACGTTGCGAGTTCCGCGGTCGGCTGTGGACGTTACCACGGTGAAATATCCAATGTGCAGGATGCAGGGGGGGATCTCCCGCGAGGATCCGGTGCCCGGGGAGGGCCCCGTGTCCGGTTCCGCTCGGTGCTGTCCATGCGTCTCCGTATCGGCTCTTCACCGACGCCCCCGGGGGCCGTTCCGTCTCTACCCCGCCCTCTGTACCCCGGTTCGGCCGGTGAAATGTGTACCGGCCGTGCATGTACTGACCAGTTGGTAATTGTTGACGTGTGCTAAGCCGACTGATTCGAGCCATCGATAGAAATGAGTCTCGGTGGCTCAAACAACGCGTCGGCTGGCTTGTTGGCGTGGTTCCTTTCCTTGCGCGTGACGAATCGTGGCCGTGCGAGGCCGTCCATGGTGACCAGCCAGAATGAGAAGACGCGCGCGTAGCGCGGTCGTGTCGGGGATGGAAGGGCGGATTGGCATGGTCTTCGTCACGTTGGACTTACCGCATTCCGTGTGCGAACTTGAGAGGGATCTCATCGAGATCACACAGGTCCGCACTCGGTCGAGTTGAGAGAATGTATGTGCCTGAGGAAATTATTCGGTGCATGGCGCGACGAACCGACTTTGAACCGTTCCGCTTCGATAGTCATTGATGAATGGCCCGGCTCCGATTTATTCAGCTTCTTCCCTCTGCCGGATCGCCCTTTCGACCCCTGTGACGTGCCGGCACGCCGCACGGCGGGAGGACTCTGATGGGCGGCCCGGTCAGTGCGCTGGTCGCGGGAATCCACGACTGGTACGAGGACAGCACCCCGGTCGTCGAGTTCGGTGAAAAGACCGTGTCCCGGGGGGAATTCGCCGCACTCGTCCGCCGCGTCGCCGAGCAGCTCTCGGACTCGGGCCTGCGGCAGGGGGACGTCGTCGCGGTGCGCGACTGCGACGACTGGCAGTGGATCGCCGTCATGCTCGGCATCTGGCGCTCGGGCGGGATCTTCCTGCCGCAGACCACCCCCGACCCGGCACAGCACGCCCCCTGGCCACGCCTGACGGTGCACTGTTCAGCACCCGGAGGGCCGGCCGTGGCGGGCCGGGCAGAAGCTGATGCGACCCGGCTCACGGACGGGACCGCCTATCTGCTGCCCACCTCCGGCAGCACCGGCCGTTCCAAGTGGATCCAGGGCACCTTGCACGGCCTGGACCACTTCGTCGCCTGGGAGATCGAGGAACTGCGGGCGGGCCCGGATGACATCTGCGCCCAGCTCACGGCACCGACGTTCGACCCCGTTCTGCGCGAGGTGCTGGTGCCGCTCGTCGCGGGCGCCCGCCTCGCCGTTCCCGAGGACCGGGCCGGACTCGTACGCTCACCGGCCGCGCTGGACTGGCTGGCCCGTACGGGAGTGACCCTCGTACACGCCGTTCCCACGCTCGCCCGGCTGTGGTGCTCGGGGAACTCGCGGACCGGACTGCCCTCGCTGCGTGCCCTCCTCCTGGCAGGCGAGCCACTGTACGAAGGCGACCTGTACGCCTGGGCGGACCGCTTCGGGACCGGCGCCACCCTCTACAACCTCTACGGCCCCTCCGAGACGACGCTGGCCAAGTGCGCACAGCGCATCGATCTGACCCTCATCAAGGAGGCCGTGTCCGAAGGCAAGGCCGTCGTGGGGCCACCGCTCCCGGAGTGCGGGATCCTCGTGGCCGACGGAGACCGCAGATGTGCCCCGTACGAGGTGGGGGAGGTGCTGATCCGTACGCCGCACGCCTCCAACGGCTACTGGGACATGCCGGATCTGAACGAGGCGCGGTTCGTCCGGAACCCCTTCGCGCCGGAGGATCCGGTGCGTGTCTTCCGGACCCGTGACCTCGGTTATCAACTCCCCGACGGCAGGCTGGTCGTCGAGGGCAGGCTCGACGCCGAGTACAAGTTCCGCGGTGTCCGCGTCGACCTCGGCCTCATCGAGGACGCGATCCGGCGGGTGCCGGGCGTGCGGGACGCCGGGGTCAACGTGGCGACCCCGCCCACCGGTCCGGCTGTCATCGCCGCCTACGTGGTCACCGACCGGCCGGTGCAGGACATCGCCCACGAGCTGCCCACGGATCTGCAAGGCCCCAGGCCCGGCGCCTGGAGAGCCGTGTCAGAACTGCCCAGGACCCACTCCGGCAAGCTGGAACGGAACGCCCTGCCCGCCCTGACCGCCGGCGAAGCGACCACGGACGACACGGCGGACCAGGACCCTTCGGTGCGCACCCTCCTGGGTATCTGGCGAGAGGTCATGCCACTGGCGCCGGGACTCGGCGCGCACTCCTCCTTCACCGACGCGGGAGGCCAGTCCATCGAAGCCGTCCAGGCGCTCAACCGGATCGAGGACGAGTTCGGTGCCGCCCTCGGACTCCGTGACCTTCTCGACCTCCAGACGCCGTACCGGATCGCCGCCCGGATCGCCGCGGTCCAGGGGGGTCCACGACCGTCCAGGACACGGCTCGGCTCCCTCCCGGCCACCGGCCCCCAGCCGCTCACCGGCGCACAGGAGCGGTTCTGGGAGTGGATCGGACGCGACGAGGAACCGGTCCGGTTCCAGTTCCTGTGGGCGGCCCGGCTCAGCGGGCCGGTGGACACCGCACGGCTGGCGGAAGCCGCCGACACCGTACTGCGCGGCGCCGACGGCCAGTGGCTGGCCTTCTCCGGCTCCGGAACCCGGGTACGCCAGTCCTCGTTCGGGCCGCACCCCGCGGTCGAGGTCGTACGGCCCCCGGAGGGCGCCGATCCGCACAGCTGGTGCAGGACCGACGCCGAACGGACCGCCGTCCGCCCCTTCGCCTTCGGCACCGAACCCCTCATGCGGGTACGCATCTACCCCCTCGGGCCCGACGAGACGGCACTGGTGCTCGTCAACCACGTCCTGGCCTCGGACGGCTGGACGAAGGAGCGGTACCTCCGGCAGGTCTGCGCGGTCTACGCGGGTGAGGAGCCGGTCGAGGCGCTGCGGTTCTCGGCCTACGCGGCCTGGGAGGCAGAACAGCGGCCGCTGTGGCCGGACCGGTCAGGTTACTGGGACGAACGCCTGCGGCGGCTGACCGGGATGCGCCTCCCCTGGCGGTCCGGAGCCGGGAACAACCGGCAGAACCACGCGCTGCGCACCGTCTCGTGGAGCCTGGACCGCGAGGAGTCCCAGGCGCTGCGGACGGCATGTGCCGCCGCCGGGACCACGCTGCCCTCCGCTGTCGCCGCCGCTCTGATCCGCGGGCTCCAGGAGTGGACGGGCCGGCCGGACGGGCAGTTGCTGCTGTCGAACGCCAAGCGGCCCGACCCGCGTCTCAACAGCACCCTGGGCTGTTTCACCGACTCGACCGTGCTGCCCTACGGGGCGCTGCCCGAGGCACCGGCCGCGGCGGCCCGTACCGTCGGTGACGAGATCGGCACGGCGCTCCGGCAGTCCCAGCCGTCCTTCCTCTGGCTGCTGCGCCGCTACCGCCCGGATCTCGACCCGCACGACCCCCGCACGTTCCCGGTCATCTTCGCGCCGCAGTCCGACTACTCGACTGCGGTGAATCTGCCCGGCGTACGCGCGCAGGCGCTGGACTGGGGCGAACGGCGGTGGATGTGGCCGCTGGAGTTCTACCCGGTCGTCACCGGCCCGGAGATCCACTTCCATCTCCATCACGCCACCGAGTACTTCGACCACGACCGGGTCGGGGAGCTCGCCGCCGCACTGCGCGCGGAACTCGCCCGACTGGCGAAGAACCCGGCCCCGGAGCACCCGCCGGCCCACTGACCAGCCGGAGCCGACGTCCTCGCGGACGACGTCTCCGGCCTGCCCGCGGCGGGGCCCTGATCACTCCCCGCCGGGAACATCACGCCCCCTCCCAGGAGGTGAAGCCCGTCACCTGAGCCGCCCTGAACCGATCACCCCTCTCGCTGACCCGCACGTCAGAACAGAAAGGCACCCCCCCATGACCATCGCCGACTGGCTCCAGCAGAACGTCACGGACGACAAACGCGCTCTCGACTGGTTCCGCGCTCCCGAGTGCGAGGACCGGATCGTCCGCGGCTACAAGGAATTACTGAGCGGGTACGACATCGACCCGTCCACGATCCTCAAGACGACCTGCCTCGTGGAGGACGAGCACCCGGGGGTCGTCCGCGTCCACGACATCAACTACTTCTCCATCTGCGCCCACCATTTCCTGCCCTTCTACGGGAAGATCGACGTCGCATACGTGCCCGGCAGCCGCATCCTGGGGCTGGGCAAATTCCCCCGGCTGGTGACCGCGTACGCGCGCCGTTTCCAGATACAGGAGCACCTGGTACGGGACATCGCGCAGGAGGTCATGGGGTCCGGCGACGCCCGTGCCGTGCTGGTGAAGTCGACGGGGCGGCACATGTGCATGTGCAGCCGTGGCCCCTCCGACCACACCGTGGTGACCGACACCAGCTGGACCGAGGGTGACCCCGACGTCCTGGCCCGGTACGGCGTTTCCTGAGCCCGGTGAGGACGGCGCCTGTGGGTACTGAGC
>NZ_JBHYWP010000154.1:0-12196 GCF_042751845.1 Streptomyces sp. NPDC059398
TGACTTTTGGCACGCTGTTGAGTTCTCAAGGAACGGACGCTTCCTTTGTACTCACCCTCTCGGGCTTTCCTCCGGGCTTTTCCCTTCGGTCTTGCATTTCCGACTCTATCAGACTCTTTCGTGTCCGATTCCCGGTCGGCCGGGTGCTTTCCAGTTCCACGCTTTCGCGTTTCCCTTTCCGGCGTGTCCACTACGTTAGCCGATTTCCTCGGAGGCTCATAATCGGGCCTTGGATTCGAATTTCGGCATGCCGAAAGTCAAACCCTTTGAGGGAGATCGTAGGTAGTGGTTGGCTGCTTCGGGCTGCTCAGGTTCGGTCCGATGGGCCGTTCCGATAGCAGTGCCCGTGTCAAGCGGCTCGGACTACGTTAGGCGTCCGGCAGGGGCGAGTCAAGTCCGTCTCTTGCGCGGAACATGCGCCCGGTACGGGCTGACCGTCGGGTCGCCGTCGATCCAGAAGCGCCACGGCTGATGGGCGCCCGCTCCGCCAACTCCCGTGCGGGGGCCGCTGCGTACCAGGCCGGGGCGGGGCGGAGTGCCGGTGAGGATGGCCAGCTCGGTGTCGCCCGTGGCACAGATGTCCGCACCGTTGCACGACCGGTCGACGTTCAGACCGGTGGCGAGCCTGGCCGGACCCTTGGCCAGCTCTCTGTCGTGCCTGGCCGCGGGGCGCCGTTCGCGCACCAGCTCTGCGCCCGCCGTCACCTCTCCCCCGCGGAGCAGCACTCCGCTCGCGCTGCCCTCCGGGCCGCAGACGAGGTTCATGCAGTGCCACATGCCGTAGGTGAAGTAGACGTACACATGACCGGGCGGACCGAACATGACCTCGTTACGGGGTGTCGGGCCCCGGTAGGCATGTGATCCCGGGTCGGCCTCTCCGGCGTACGCCTCCACTTCGGTGAGGCGCAGCTCCATCGGTCCGTCCGGTGTGCGACGGACCAGGGTGCGGCCCAGGAGGTCCGGGGCCACTTCCAGTACGGAGCGCTCGAAGAACGCGCGTGGCAGGGGCGTACGGTCCGGACTGGCGCTCATGGGTGACCAGCGTAACGGGGGACGGCTGGCGGCCGGCGCGCGGAGGCGCGTATGCATGGGGGTGCAAGATCAACTGGGAGCGATGAGGAGTGAAGTGGGCATGGGGTTCAGGAGACTGCTCGCGAGCTTGGGGGCCGGGGGTGCTTCGGTGGAGACGGAGCTGTCCGAGGCGAATGTCGTGCCGGGCGGTGTGGTCCAGGGCGAGGTGAGGATCCGGGGCGGGGCCGTCAGCCAGCGGATCGAGGGGCTGTCCGTGGGGCTCCAGGGGCGGGTGGAGATCGAGAGCGGGGACCACGAGGTCAAGCAGGACATCGAGTTCACCGAGCTGCGCCTGGGCGGGGAGCTGGACATCGCGGCGGGCGCTCTGCATGTGGTGCCGTTCGGGCTCGAAATACCCTGGGAGACCCCGATCACGAACATCGCGGGACAGCCGCTGCCCGGGATGCACATCGGTGTGATGACGGAGCTGGAGATCGCGCGGGCGGTGGACTCCGGGGATCTGGACGCCATCCAGGTGCATCCGCTCCCCGCTCAGCAGGCCGTCCTCGATGCCTTCGCCGGGCTCGGTTTCCGCTTCGTGAGCGCGGATCTGGAGCGCGGTCACATCCGTGGCACGCGCCAGCTGCTCCCCTTCTACCAGGAGATCGAGTTCTGCCCGCCGGAGCAGTACCGGGGTCTGAACCAGGTGGAGCTGACCTTTGTCACGGACGACCGCGAGATGGATGTGATTCTGGAGATGGACAAGAAGCCGGGTCTCTTCAGCGAGAGCAGCGACTCGTACCGGGCGTTCCAGGTCGGTCTGCACGATTTCCGGGACACCGACTGGACGGGGTACCTCCATCAGTGGCTGGCCGATGTGGGTGGGAGACGGAACTGGCTCTAGGGTCGGAACGGAACTGACAGCCGATGCAGGAGGTGCCGCCGTGACCGGGCTCAGCAAGCCGCCGCTCCCCCATGACTTTCATCCGCCGGTGCCCTCGTTCACCGTGGTGAGCGAGGACATCGCGGCGGGGTCGGTATTGAAGGACGCTCAGGTGTACGCGGCGGGGAACACCTCGCCGCAGCTGCGGTGGGAGGGGTTCCCGCCGGAGACCAGGAGCTTCGCCGTGACCTGCTTCGACCCCGACGCCCCTACGGGCAGCGGGTTCTGGCACTGGTCGCTGTTCGACATCCCGGCCTCGGTGACCGGGCTCCCGGCGGGTGCGGGCAGTGGCGGGTTCAAGGGGCTGCCGCCGGGCGCGGTCCAGGCCCGTAACGACTACGGGGCGAAGGAGTTCGGGGGCGCCGCGCCGCCGGCCGGTGAGAACCACCGCTATGTCTTCACCGTGTACGCGGTGGACGTCCCGCAGCTGGGGATCGACTCGGACACCCCGCCCGCGGCTGTCGGCTTCAATCTGCGGTTCCACACGCTGGCCCGTGCCCAGCTCATCGCCGAGTACGCCGCTCCCGCCGAAAGCTGAAGCGCGCGAAGCGACGCGCCCGCTTCTGTTTGCCCTGCCCCGGTCTTGGAGAGATCTGGGCAGGGCCTTTTTTATTGCGTTGTCCATCGTGGCGTGCCCGGCCAGAGTTGATCCCAGCCCCGCCAGGGGGTGGGCCGGCACCCGGAGGTGGGCACCATGCGGGACACATTGGTACTGAACGCCAGCTTCGAGCCGCTGTCGACGGTGACGCTCAACCGCGCGGTGGTCCTGGTGCTCCAGGACAAGGCCGTGGTCGAGCAGGCCCACCCAGGGCTGCGGGTGCGCGCCGCCGCCGTCGAACTGCCGGTGCCCCGGGTGATCAGGCTCTGCCGTTATGTCCGGGTGCCGTTCCGAAGACAGGCGCCGTGGTCGAGACGGGGGGTCCTGGTCCGCGACCAGCACCGGTGCGCGTACTGCGGGCGGCGGGCCACCACCGTCGACCATGTGGTGCCGCGTGCCCAGGGTGGCCAGGACACCTGGCTGAACACGGTGGCCTCCTGCGCCGAGGACAACCACCGCAAGGCGGCCCGTACCCCGGAGCAGGCGGGGATGCCGCTGCTGCGCAGGCCGTTCGTGCCGACCCCGGCCGACGCGATGATGCTCGCGCTCGGCGCGGGTGACCGGCAGGCGCTGCCCGACTGGCTCCCGCAGACCGCGTAGCCACCGGCGGGAGCGAAGGTGCGGCCCCCGGCGGACCGGCGTACGCACAGGCCCGCCGTACGCAGCAGCCCGCCCCCGGGGCCGGAGGCGGGCTGGATTCTTCTGCGCCGGGCCGTTGCGACGGCTGTTACTCCGAGGGGCGCCTGGCGGCCGGCGGGGCGGGCGACTCCTTGCCGGTGTTGAAGCCGGGGACGTTCTCGCCGAGGTTGCCGAAGGCCCCGCTCAGGCCCTTGAGCGCGTCGCCGATCTCGCTCGGCACGATCCAGAGCTTGTTGGCGTCGCCCTCGGCGATCTTCGGCAGCATCTGCAGGTACTGGTAGGCGAGCAGCTTCTGGTCCGCGTCGCCCGCGTGGATCGACTCGAAGACCGTACGGATGGCCTGGGCCTCACCCTCCGCGCGCAGCGCCGACGCCTTGGCCTCACCTTCGGCCCGGAGGATGGCCGACTGCTTCTCACCCTCGGCGCGCAGGATCTCGGACTGCCGGACACCTTCGGCCTGGAGGATCGCGGCGCGCTTGTCACGGTCGGCGCGCATCTGCTTCTCCATCGAGTCCTGGATGGAGGTGGGCGGTTCGATGGCCTTGAGTTCGACGCGGTTGACGCGGATGCCCCACTTGCCGGTGGCTTCGTCGAGTACACCGCGCAGCGCCGCGTTGATCTCCTCACGGGAGGTCAGCGTCCGCTCCAGGTCCATGCCGCCGATGATGTTGCGGAGGGTGGTGACGGTCAGCTGCTCGATCGCCTGGATGTAGCTGGCCACTTCGTAGGTCGCGGCGCGGGCGTCGGTCACCTGGTAGTAGATGACCGTGTCGATGTTGACGACCAGGTTGTCCTGGGTGATCACCGGCTGCGGCGGGAAGGGTACGACCTGTTCCCGGAGGTCGATCCGGTTGCGGATCGAGTCGATGAACGGGACGACGATGTTCAGCCCGGCGTTGAGCGTGCGCGTGTAGCGGCCGAACCGTTCGACGATGGCGGCGCTGGCCTGTGGGATCACCTGGATCGTCTTGATCAGGGCGATGAAGACCAGCACCACCAGAATGATCAGAACGATGATGACGGATGGCATCGTGCTCCCCGTGCCCTTCGATTGCCGGCTGTTCCCGATGATCGATCTTCGCAGACCTCGGCCTGCCGTGTGTGAGGTTCTGTCACAGGACGACCGCTGTCGCTCCGTCGATCTCCACCACGTCCACCTGCTGGCCCGGCTGATAACTGGTGTCGCCGTCGAGTGCCCGCGCCGACCAGACCTCCCCCGCGAGCTTGATCCGGCCCCCGCTGCCGTCCACCCGTTCCAGGACCAGGGCCTGACGACCCTTCAGCGCATCGATCCCGGTGGCCAGTTCGGGCCGCTGGGAGCGGTGCCGGTTCGCGATGGGGCGTACGACGGCGATGAGCGCGACGGACACGATCACGAAGATGAGGACCTGGAGCACCGGGCCGGCGCCGAGGGCGGCGGCGGCCGATGCGGCGACCGCTCCCACGGCCAGCATCCCGAATTCGGGCATGGCGGTGATGACGAGCGGGATTCCCAGCCCGGCCGCGCCGATCAGCCACCACACCCATGTCTCGATGTCCACGGGGTCATGGTAGGGCGGCAGTCCCCTCCGGGGACAGGGCGCAAGGGGTCCGGAACCGGTCGGCCGGGGGAAGACCCCCGCGCGGTCCTCAGCCGAGCGGAAGTCCCTGTGCGGTCCAGCGGTTGCCCCGCTGTTCGACGACGAGCGGCAGCCCGAAGCAGAGCGAGAGGTTGCGGGAGCTCAGCTCGGTCTCCATCGGGCCGGCCGCGAGCACCTTGCCCTGACGGATCATCAGGACGTGGGTGAAGCCGGGCGCGATCTCCTCGACGTGGTGGGTGACCATCACCATCGAGGGGGCGTACGGGTCCTTGGCCAGCCGGCCGAGACGGCGTACGAGGTCCTCGCGGCCGCCGAGGTCGAGACCCGCGGCGGGCTCGTCGAGCAGGAGCAGTTCCGGGTCGGTCATCATCGCGCGGGCGATCAGGGTGCGCTTGCGCTCGCCCTCGGAGAGGGTGCCGAACTTGCGGTCCAGGAACTCGGTCATGCCCAGGCGGTCGAGGAAGGCGCGGGCGCGCTGCTCGTCGACCTCCTCGTAGTCCTCGTGCCAGGTGGCCGTCATGCCGTAGGCGGCGGTGAGCACGACCTGGAGGACCGTCTGCCGCTTGGGCATCTTCTCGGCCATGGCGGCGCCCGCCATGCCGATGCGCGGACGGAGCTCGAAGACATCGGTGCCGGGCTTGCCGAGCTGTTCGCCGAGGATCGACGCCGTGCCGGTGGTCGGGAAGAGGTAGCTGGACGCGATGTTGAGGAGGGTGGTCTTGCCCGCGCCGTTGGGCCCGAGGATCACCCAGCGCTCCCCTTCTTTCACCGCCCAGGAGACGTCGTCCACCAGAGCACGTCCGTCGCGGACCACCGATACGTCCAGCAGCTCCAGTACATCGCTCATGAGCGCGTTGTCTCCCCATGCAGTCTCGGTTCGCGCGTGCGCCTGTGGGCGCAGCTCCCAGGGAAAACCTACGCCACCTGAGAAGTGCACCCACGTGTAGGGGCTGTCCGGCGTACCGGACCGCGCGTCTGCGACCTGCGCCGCCCGACAGCCCCCGGGGTCTCGGCCTGATCCGAACGACAGGCCCCAGGTCCAGTCCCTACTCTGGCTCCATGTTCACGGAACCACGCTCAGGACGGCTGGCCGCATGGGGAAATGCCCTGTTGGCCGGAATGGTATCGCCGGACGACGCCGCACTCGCCATCGTGGGCGAGGACGCGGTGCACCGGGTCGAGGGGCTGCCGGGCGAGCCGGGGCCCGTCGGGCTCACGCTGGCGCTGGGGCGGCTGAGAGCGCTCGGCGCGACCGGATTCCGGGTGGCGATGCCGACGGCGGGGCATCCGCTGGGCCTCAGCGGGCCGCCCGAGTTCAACGCGCGGGCGCTGGAGGCGGCGGAGGCGGTCACCGTCTTCGGGGTGTCGCTGGGTCTGGTGCCCGAGCTGTACGAGGCGGGCCCTGAGGGCGATCTGCACCGGGAGGTGGTCTGGCACTGTCTGCCGGTACGGGAGGCGCCGCCGGCCGATGTGCCGTCGCTCGGTGAGGCGGAGCGGGAGCTGGCGGAGGCGCTGCGGGAGGCGACCGCGGTGCTCTCGGGGCTCGATGTGGCAGGCGGCGGGCCCGCTGCCGATGCGGCGATCGACGCGTACCGGGCGCGGGCCGAGGCGGGGGCCGGGGAACTGCTGGCGCCGGGGTATCCGGCGCGCGCGGTCCGGGTGCTGGAACTGGCGCGGCGGATCGGGCTGCTCGTCTCGGTGGCGTACGAGCACGGGCCGGGCGGCGCGGTGAGCGCGTCGGAGATGGCGGCGCGGGGGGAGGCGCTGCGGCCGGTGGAGCGGGTGGCCCGGCGGGCGCAGGTGGCGGCGTACAACGCGTATGTGGAGGACCGGGAGCGGGAGCGCGGCTGACGGGAGGGCGGGGGCCCGGGGCGCGGTCGGCCGGTGGGCGCTCGACCGCGGCCCGGGGCTATGCGGGGGCCGCTGATGCGGAAGGCTGTCGGCCGGTGGGCGGGGCGCCGGTGCGTGGGATGCCGATGCGTGGGATGCCGATGCGTGGGATGCCGATGCGTGGGATGCCGATGCGCCGGAATGCCGAACGGCCCCCCGGCACCGTGTGGTGCCTGAGGGGCCGTCGGCCGGTGACCGTGGTGCGGTCAGCGGTGGTGCGGTCAGCCGTTGAGGCCGTGGTTGGCGAAGGCCGGGTTCAGGACGCCGATCACGGAGACGGTGTTGCCGACGGCGTTCACGGGGACGTGCACCGGGGCCTGGACCACGTTTCCGGAGACGACGCCGGGCGAGTTGGTCGCCGCACCGGCCGCGTGCGAGGCGGCGGACGCGGCACCGGCTCCGGCGGCGAGTACGCCACCGGCGACGAGGGTGACGGCGGCGGCCTTCTTCAGGTTCTTCATTTCAGGTTCCTCCTAGCGGGCTGCGGCCGGCGCCGCAGCATGCATGGAGAACGGCGCACGGATCATTCGGATACGCCATGTGGGTGACTTACACCCGACGGTATGAATCTCACACCGGAATATGACGGTCCGCTCAGCCGGCCGGCCCGGTGCTGTCAGCCCGCCGCCCCGTCCATCAGCCCGCCGCCCCGTTCCGTACCGCCCAGAGCGCCGCCTGCGTACGGTCCGCGAGGTCCAGTTTCATCAGGATGTTCGACACATGTGTCTTGACGGTCTTCTCGGAGAGGACCAGTGCCCGTGCGATCTCCCGGTTGGAGCGTCCGTCGGCGATCTGCCCGAGCACCTCGCGCTCCCGGTCGGTGAGGGTGGTGCCCCTCCCCTGTCCGCCGCCGGGCTCCTGGGAGAGCAGCGCCCCGGCCACTTCGGGCTGGAGGAGGACGTGCCCGGCGTGGACCGAGCGGATCGCGTCGGCCAGTGCGTCCGGGTCGACGTCCTTGTACACATAGCCCGACGCACCCGCGCGCAGCGCGGGGATCACCGTGCGCTGCTCGGTGAAGCTGGTGACCACCAGCACCTTCGCCGGGTTGGCCAGCTCCCTGAGTCTGCGCAGCGCCTCGATGCCGTCCATGCCCGGCATCTTGATGTCCATCAGGACGATGTCGGGCCGCAGCTCCTCGGCGGCCGCCACCCCCTGCTCACCGTCCGGCGCCTCACCCACGACCTCGATGTCGTCCTGGATCTCCAGAAAGGTGCGCAGGCCCCGCCTGACCACCTGGTGGTCGTCGACGAGCAGGACACGTACGGCCGCTTTCGGCCTCGGTGCGGTGTCAGCCACCGGGCACCTCCATCTCGATCGTGGCGCCCTCTCCCGGCGCCGATTTCACCCTGAGCCGGCCCCCGACCCCGCTCGCCCGGTCCCGCATGGAGACCAGACCGAGGTGCCGGCCCGCCCGCCGTACGGCCGATGGCTCGAATCCGGCGCCGTCGTCGGTGACCCGCAGGACCGCGCCGGGGCCGTGCCGGTCCAGTACGACATCGATGTGTGCGGCCCCCGAGTGGCGCAGGGCGTTGTGCAGCGCCTCCTGCGCCACCCGCAGCAGCGCCTCCTCCTGGGCGGCGGGCAGCGCCCGCACCGGCCCGCTCCGGAAGGCGACCTGGGGGGTGTGCGCACGGTCGAGGACCTGGACGTGCGTGCGGAGCGTGTGGACCAGGCCGTCCTCGTCGAGAGCGGCCGGGCGCAGCTCCACGACGGCGGCCCGGAGTTCGTCGGCGGCCTCCGCCGCGAGATCGGCGACCTGCTGGAGCTCGTCCTTGGCGCGGGCCGGGTCGCGGTCCACGAGTGCGGTGGCGGCCTGGGCGGTCAGCCGCAGGGAGAAGAGTTTCTGGCTGACCGCGTCATGGAGTTCGTGGGCCAGCCTGGAGCGTTCCTCGGCGATGGTCAGCTCGCGGCTGCGCTCGTACAGACGGGCGTTGGTGAGGGCGATGGCGGCGTGTTGGGCCAGTATCGTCAGCAGCTCCTCGTCCTCCTCGGTGAATCCGCAGCGGCCGGTGGGTCTGGGGCAGCGCTTGTTGGCGAGGAAGAGCGCGGCGATCGTCTCATCGCCGTCGCGGACGGGCAGGCCAAGGAAGTCCGACATGTCGGGGTGCGTGGCGGGCCAGCCCTCGAAGCGGGGGTCCTGGCGTACGTCGTCGAGGCGCTGGGGTTTCTCGTCGTGCAGCATCGCGGCGAGGATGCCGTGCTGGCGCGGGAGCGGGCCGATGGCCTTCCACTGGGCGTCGCTGACCCCGTCGACCACGAACTGGGCGAAGCCGCCGTGGTCGTCGGGGACGCCGAGCGCGGCGTACTCGGCGTCCAGCAGCTCGCGGGCCGAGACCACGATCGTCTTGAGGACGTCACGGACCTCCAGGTGCCTGCTCATGGCGAGCAGCGCGGTACTCACCGCGGACAGTCCGGAAGCGGGTCGATGGGACATGGCCACACCGTACCGGCGGGCCCGCCGGGCCGTATCGGGCTGTGGACGGCCCGGGGTCCGGTCCGCTGGGACCAGGCCGGGGGCCGGGAGGACTAGGCCGAAGTGCCGCCGCCGCCCCGTCCCGCGGACGAGGCGCGGGGCGGGACCGCGTTCCTACGTTGATGGCACCAAGCGAGGAACGCGAAGGAAGAGGGCGTGCCATGGCGGTAGCAGTCATCACCGGCGGATCGAAGGGGCTGGGCCGGGCGCTCGGGGCCGGGCTCGCGGAGCGGGGCTGGGACCTGGTCGTCGATGCGAGGGACCGGGAGGTGCTGGAGAGGGCGGAGCGGGAGCTCGCGGAGTACGGCACGCGGGTGGTGGCGGTGGCGGGGGATGTGACCGACGCCGCGCACCGGAGCCGGCTGATCGGGGCCGCGCGTGCGCTGGGCGGGCTGGATCTGCTGGTCAGCAATGCGAGCGCGCTGGGCGCCGAGCCGCTCGTACGTCTGGCGGAGCTGACCCCCGAGGGGTTGCGGGCGGCGCTGGAGACCAATGTGGTGGCGGCCCTCGGCCTGGTGCGGGAGGCGCTGCCGCTGCTGCGGGCGGCCGGTGCGGGGGCGGTGATCACGGTGAGTTCGGACGCCGCTGTCGAGGCGTACCCGGACTGGGGCGGGTACGGGGCGTCGAAGGCCGCGCTGGACCAGCTGTCGGCGGTGCTGGCGGCCGAGGAGCCGGGGCTGCGGGTGTGGGCGGTGGATCCGGGCGACATGCGGACGGATCTGTACGCGGCCGCGGTGCCCGGTGACGAGGAGTACCGGGCCGCGCCGTCGGATGTGGTCCCGGCGTTTCTGCGGCTGCTCGCCGAACGGCCGGCGAGCGGCCGGTACACGGCTGCCGCACTGGCCGGTGAGGTGCGATGAGGGCGCGGCAGCCGCTGCGGGTCCCAGATGGGCTGCTGGCGGCGGTGCCCGCCGAGGAGCGCGGGCGCGGCCGGGACGACGTACGGCTGATGGTGTCGCGCGGCACGGCGGTCTCCCACCACGCCTTCCGGGAGCTGCCGGAGCTGCTGCGGGCGGGGGACGTCCTGGTGGTGAACACCTCGCGGACGCTGCCCGCCGCGGTCGACGGGACGTCCGGGGCGGGGGCCCGTGTGGTGGTGCACTTCTCCGCATCCGGGGACGACGGCCGGTGGGCGGTGGAGCTGCGGGAGCCGGTGCCGGGCGGGAGCACCCGGCGGTGTGCGGGCGGTCCTGCGGGATCCGTGGTGCGACTGCCCGGTGGCGTACGGCTGGTGTGGGAGGAGCCGCTGGCCGACGGTGAGGAGCGGCTGTGGTGGGCCCGGCCTTCGGTGGCCGGTGTGCCGGAGCTGATGCGGCGGTACGGCCGTCCGATCCGGTACGCGTACACCCGGCGCGACCAGCCGCTCTCCGTGTACCAGACGGTGTTCGCGCTGGCCGCGCCGGACGGGGCCGGGTCGGCGGAGATGCCGAGCGCCGCACGGCCCTTCACGGCGGGGCTCGTCGCGGAGCTGGTGAGCCGCGGGATCCAGTTCGCCCCGGTGGTGCTGCACACCGGAGTGGCGTCGGCGGAGGCGCACGAGACCCCTTATCCCGAACGGTTCGAGGTGCCGGAGGCCACGGCCAGGCTGGTCAACGCGGCGCGGGCGGGCGGCGGGCGTGTCGTCGCGGTGGGGACGACGGCGGTGCGGGCCCTGGAGACCGCGGCCGGGGCCGACGGGGTGGTCGGGGCGCGGGCGGGGTGGACGGATCTGGTGGTCACACCGGCTCGCGGAGTGCGGGTGGTGGACGGGCTGCTGACCGGGCTGCATGAGCCGGAGGCCTCTCATCTGCTGATGCTGGAGGCGGTCGCGGGGCGTGCGGCCCTGGAGCGCAGCTATGCGGAAGCGGTACGAGCCCTCTACCTCTGGCACGAGTTCGGGGATGTGCACCTCATCCTTCCGGATGAGGAACCTGACGCTCCGAATTGCTGAAGCAACGCATAGTGAATTTGCTGTGCAATCGATGTGACGCCGCGCATAGGACCCACGTCACTTACGAGGTTCGCTAGTGGATGGTTAAGGGGCGCATGGGCCGGGTACGCGCGGGCGCCCAGCCCTCCAGAGCTCCCCCTGCGCCACTAATCAGGATCGTACGTCACACCTTTGCCACAATATTTTGCGGCCGCTAAGAATTGCTCCCGTCGCCGCCCCAGGGGCGCAACCGCCGCCCCCGGCGCTCGCGACTTCCGCTATTCGAAGAGGTACGCCCGCATGACCGAGAACCGCCACGGCCGTCGTCGGCTGACCAAGACCCACAAGTACTCGATCGGTGGTGTGGCCGCCGTCGGCGCCGCAGCCGTCGCCTTCACGCTTGTGCCCGGAAACGCGTCCGCCGAGACGACCCACACGTCGGTCGACGCCGCCCCGGTGGCCTTCGCCTCGCAGACCAAGACCGTGGAGGCAAGCCTCCACACGCAGCAGACCCACGCCGACAAGGCCGCCAAGGCCGCGGCGGCGAAGGCCAAGGCAGCCGCGCTGAAGGCGAAGGCCGAGGCCAAGGCCAAGGCCGAAGCGAAGGCCAAGGCAGCCGCGAAGGCGAAGGCCGAAGCCGCCGCAAAGGCGAAGAAGGCCGCCGCCGCCAAGGCCAAGGCCGCTGCCGCGAAGGCGGCGAAGGAGCGCGCGGCCAAGACGGCCGCCAGCCGCGCCGCCACCCGCACGACCGTCTACGCGAACAACCTCGACGGCTGGATCCGCCACGCCCTGGACATCATGAAGGCCAAGGGCATCCCCGGCTCGTACGACGGTCTGCAGCGCAACATCATGCGTGAGTCCGGCGGCAACCCGCAGGCCATCAACAACTGGGACATCAACGCCCAGAACGGTGTCCCGTCGAAGGGTCTGCTCCAGACCATCCAGCCGACCTTCGACACCTACCACGTCGCCGGAACATCGTTCAACATCTACGACCCGGTCGCCAACATCACCGCTGCCGCGAACTACGCCGCCGCGAACTACGGCTCGATCGACAACGTCAACAGCGCCTACTGATCCGGCACTGAGCACGTACTGATCACCGGTCCGGCACACTGCCGGACAGCGCCGAAGGGCGGCACCCCACTGCGGG
>NZ_JBHYWP010000155.1:0-11971 GCF_042751845.1 Streptomyces sp. NPDC059398
GGGGGCGGGTGGGGCTCTGCCCGCCCCCGGGGCCCCCCCCCCCCGCCGGTTCCGCCGTTCCGCTACCCGGGCAGCCCGTACGCGTCGGCGATCAGCTCGTACGAACGCAGCCGCGCATCGCCCCCGTGCGCGTTGGCCGTGATCATCAACTCGTCGGCCCCCGTGCGCTTCTGGAGGTCGTCGAGACCCGAGCGGACCTCGTCGGCGGTCCCGGCGATGACGTTGCTCAGCCAGCCGTCCACGAACTCCCGTTCCATCGGGCTGAATTGATATGCCTCGGCCTCTTCGGGCGTCGGCACCAGCCCCGGCCGCCCGGTGCGCAGCCGGACCATCGACAGCGCGCCGCTGAGGATCTGCCGGTGCGCCTCCTTCTCGTCGTCGGCCGCGAGGGCGCCCACGCCGATCAGCGCGTACGGGGCGTCGAGCACCGCCGAAGGGCGGAAGGACTCCCGGTAGAGGTCGAGAGCCGGGATGGTGTTCTGCGCCGAGAAGTGGTGCGCGAAGGCGAACGGCAGCCCGAGCGTGCCCGCGAGCCGCGCGCTGAAGCCGGACGAACCGAGCAGCCACACCGGCGGCCGCCCGGCCGGGCCCTGGACCGGACCCGGCACGGCGTGGATCCGGGCGTACCGGTGGCCGTCCGGGAAGCTGTCGTCCAGGAAACGGATCAACTCGGCCAGCTGCTGGGGGAAATCGTCGGCGCCCTCATGGAGCCGGTCGGTGCGGCGGAGCGCAGCGGCGGTGGCCCCGTCGGTGCCGGGGGCCCGGCCGAGGCCCAGGTCGACACGGCCCGGGGCCATCGCCTCCAGCGTGCCGAACTGCTCGGCGATCACCAGGGGCGCGTGGTTGGGCAGCATCACACCGCCGGAGCCGAGCCGGATGCGGTCGGTGTGCGCGGCCAGATGCGCGAGCAGCACCGCCGGGGACGAGGAGGCGACCCCGGGCATGGAGTGGTGCTCCGCGACCCAGTACCGGTGGAAACCGCGGCGCTCGGCCAGCCGGGCGATCTCCACGCCGGTACGGATGGCCTGGGTGGCGGTGCGCCCCTCCCCCACGGTCACCAGGTCCAGTACGGACAGGGGTACGGGGGCGGTTCCGGCCGCCTTGCCTTGAATCGGGTCCACCGCGCTCGGCCTTTCTGGTTGTCGGCCAGGTACGGCAGCGGCAACAGGGGACGGTCCCCGGTTATTCCCGTGACGCACCCGGCCGGCGGTCCCGCGCTCCCCGCAGCGCCCGCCGAACCGCGCCGCGCCGACCGCACCCGTACGCCGGTCACACCCGTACGCCTACCGCACCCCTGCGCCGCGCGCCGGTCACACCCGTACGCCTACCGCACCCCTGCGCCGCGCGCCGGTCACACCCGTATGCCGCGCCCCGGCCCGGTCACGCCCGCCGGGCGAAGAGCTTCCCGAGCCGCTCCCCCGGAACCCTCCGGTCGGCCAGCCGCAGACCCTCCCACACGGACACCTGGTTCGCCGTGAGGACCGGCTTCCCGAGTACCTGCTCCAGCTCCTGCACATACGCCGCCGTGTGCAGCGCGGTGTCCGGAAGCAGCAGTACGTCGGCGGACGGGTGGTCTCCCGACAGCGCCAGTTCGATGACCTCGTCCCGGCCCCAGGTGCCCACCTCGGCCGCGGTGATGACGCCCCTGCCGCTGACCGCCGTGACCTCGGCGCCCGCCGACTTCAGGAAGGCGGCGAAGTGCTCCGCGACGTCCTCCGGGTAGGTCGCGGCGACGGCGACCTTCTGGGCGCCGAGGTACTGAATCGCGTGCGCGAAGGCGAAGGACGTGCTGGATGCGGGCATTCCGGCCGCGCGGGCCAGATCCCTGATCTGCTGCTGCGCGCCGTCCCAGCCGTAGACGAAGCTTCCGCTCGTGCACGCCCACACCACCGCGTCCGCGCCGGCGAGCCGCAGCTCCTCGACGCCTGCCGCGAGCCGGTCCGCCGAGCCCATCTCGATGAGCGCGTCCACCCGGTGCGCGTCCTCGCCGATGTCGGTGTGGACGACGGACAGTCTCACGTCGGACGCCAGGAGCTGCTCGATGCGCTCGTAGTCGTCCTCCGCGGAGTGCCCCGGGTAAAGGAACCCGACCGCTGTCATGTCCAGTCTCCCTGCTCTTCGGGCGGATCTTCTGCCAGTGCGCGGGCGGGCTCGGGCAGGGGTGCCGGGGCCGGTTCGGGCGCGGGCGCCGATTCGATCAGCAGCCGCTGGTACGGACCGACGGCGAGGGCGCCGATACAGCGCAGCGCCGCCCACATCGTGACCTGGTTCGCCGAAAGCACCGGCATCCGCAGCTCCGCTTCGAGCTGCGGGATCACGTCGTACGTCGGAAGGTTGGTGCAGCTGATGAAGAGCGCGTCCGCCGAACCGACCACCGCCTGTCGAGCCATGTCCACCACATCGCGGTACGGGACTTTCCAGATGTGCCTGGTGAGGCCGAGAAAGGCCCGCCCGGTGACGACTGTCCCCGCTTCGCCGAGGTATTCCTCCAAAGAGGACGTCACAGATTCAGTGTAGGGCGTGACCAGGGCGATCCGCCGGACACCGAGCTCCCGGAAAGCCTGGACGAGGGCTCCCGATGTCGTGATCGACGGCAGGTCGCTGGCGGCGGTCATCGCCGTGCACATGGCCCGTTCACCGGCGACCCCGCCGACGAAGCTGCCGCTGGTGCAGGCGTACGCCACGACCTGCGGCGCGACCGCCCCCAGGGCCCGGACCGCCTTGTCCAGCGTCTCGTGCTCACTGACCAGCCGGGCGAGATCCAGGGAGACTTCGACCGGTACGAAGGGGGTACGCGTTAGATGGAGCGACACATCGTCCGGCACCCAGCGCCACAGCTCTCTGTCGAGAGCGAAGTCAAAAGGGGCGACGACCCCCACACCGCGCTGTGGCTGTGGTCCGCCGAGGAAGGAGATGTCCATGACTGGCCCCCAAGTGGTGTGGGTGAGGCCGCTGTGCTTCTGATGTCGACGGTAGAGTCGGTGTGCGAGCCCGGTCAATCAGTACATGTCAGACGTTGCCAGGTACTTACGCAGGCGAAACCCGGCCGACCCCAGCCGAAGGACCGCGCAGATGTCCGAAGCCGCTGAACAGAGCGCCGAACCGACCGTTCTGGTCCTGGACGCGGATCCGCCTCCGCGCCTCGGGAGACTCGCCGGACGGGCCCGGGTCGTGCACGCGGACGCGGAGACGCTGGGCCGCCAACTCCCCCACGCGGACGTCCTGCTGGTCTGGGACTTCCTCTCCGACGCGGTCCGCAGGGCCTGGCCGGGCGAGGGTCCGCGCCCCCGCTGGGTGCACACCGCGAGCGCCGGGGTCGACCATCTCCTCTGCCCGGAGCTGGCCGCTTCGGACACCGTGGTGACCAACGCCCGGGGGATCTTCGACCAGCCGATCGCGGAGTATGTCGCGGGTCTCGTCATCGCCTTCGCCAAGGACCTCCCCGGCACGCTGGAGCTCCAGCGGCAGCGGCGCTGGCAGCACCGGGAGACCCGGCGCGTCGCAGGGACCCGGGCGGTGGTCGTCGGGTCGGGGCCCATCGGCCGGGCCATCGGCGCCACGCTGACCGCGCTCGGGGTGCGGGTGGCGCTGGTCGGCAGGACCGCGCGGGGCGAGGTGCACGGCGCCGACGAGCTGGGCGGGCTGCTGCCCGGTGCCGACTGGGTGATCTGCGCCGCACCGCTCACCGACGCCACCCGGGGCATGTTCGACGCACGTGCCTTCGCCGCCCTCAAGCCGTCGGCGCACTTCGTCAATGTGGGGCGCGGGGCGCTCGTCGTCGAGGACGACCTGGCCCAGGCGCTCGGGAAGCGCCGGCTGGCGGGCGCGGCGCTCGATGTCTTCGCCGCGGAGCCGCTGCCCCCCGACAGCGGTCTCTGGGACATCCCCGGGCTGGTGATCTCGCCGCACATGAGCGGCGACACCGTGGGCTGGCGTGACGATCTCGGCGAGCAGTTCCTCGGGCTGTACGACAAGTGGGCGAACGGGGAGCCGCTGCCGAACGTGGTCGACAAGAAACGTGGGTACGTCCACCTTCATGACTGACCTCTGCGACCTCACCGCCCGACAACTCCTGGCCGGCTACCGGAAGGGCAGCTTCACGCCGGTCGACGCGGCCGACGCCGTGCTCCGCAGGGCCGAGGCGGTGCAGCCCGAGGTGAACGCCTTCGTCCGTATCGACTCCGCCGCCGCGCGCGGCGAGGCCGAGGCGTCGGCGGCGCGCTGGCGGGCGGGTGAGCCGCAGGGACTGCTCGACGGGGTGCCGGTCACGGTCAAGGACATCCTGCTGCTGCGCGGGGAGCCGACCCTGCGCGGGTCGAGAACCGTACGGCCGGACGGCGCGTGGGACGAGGACGCGCCGTCGGTGGCCCGGCTGCGGGAGCACGGCGCGGTCTTCGTCGGCAAGACGACGACACCCGAGTTCGGCTGGAAGGCCGTCACCGACTCCCCGCTGCAGGGGGTGACCCGCAATCCGTACGACCGCTCCCGCACGACGGGCGGCTCCAGTGGCGGCACCGCGGCGGCGGTGGCGCTGGGGGCCGGGCCGGCGGGTCTCGGCACGGACGGCGGGGGCTCGATCCGCATCCCGGCGTCGTTCTGCGGGATCTTCGGGCTGAAGCCGACGTACGGGCGGGTCCCGCTCTATCCGGCGAGTGCCTTCGGGACGCTCGCCCATGTCGGGCCGATGACCCGGGACGCGGCGGACGCGGCGCTGATGATGGATGTGATCAGCGGCCCCGATCCGCGCGACTGGTCGCAGCTGGCCCCGCCGGACGGCAGCTTCCGCACCGGGCTCGACGGCGGGGTGAAGGGGCTGCGGATCGCGTACTCGCCGGCCTTCGGCGGCCAGGTCGCGGTGGACCCCGAGGTGGCGGCGGCGGTACGGCGGGCGGTGGGCCGGCTCGCGGAGCTGGGCGCGTACGTCGAGGAGACGGACCCCGACCTCGCCGATCCGGTCGCCGCCTTCCACACCCTGTGGTTCGGTGGTGCGGCCCGGGTGGCGGAGCATCTCGGCCACGGGCAGCGCGGGCTGCTGGACCCGGGGCTGCGCGAGATCGTCGCGGAGGGCGAGCGGTACTCGGCGCTCGACTATCTGGCGGCCGTGGACGCCCGGATGGAGCTGGGCCGGCGGATGGGCCTCTTCCACCAGCGGTACGACCTGCTGGTCACCCCGACCGTGCCGATCACCGCCTTCGAGGCGGGAGTCGAGGCGCCCCGGGGCTCGGGGCATCGGCGCTGGACGGGGTGGACCCCTTTCACGTACCCCTTCAACCTGACCCAGCAGCCCGCGGCCACGGTGCCCTGCGGGGCGGACGCGGCGGGGCTGCCGATCGGGGTGCAGCTGGTGGGGGCGCGGCACACGGACGCGGTGGTGCTGCGGGCCGCGCACGCGCTGTACGAGGCGGGCGGGGCCTGGACCGGTCGGCCCGGCGCCGTGAGTTGAGGACGGGCCGGAGGGGCGGCGGGCCCGAAACGCGTCCAGGCCCGGCGGAAAGCGCCTAAGCCCGGCGGAAGTTGAGCGTCTCGCCCGTGGCGCCCGAGCGCCAGAGGTCCTGGCACGCCTCCGCCATCCGGTCGAGGCCGTCGACCACCGTGCCCCACACGATCCCGGGCACCCACCCCGTATCGCCGTTGATCAGCAGGTTGTTCCGCTCGTAGAACAGCGCGAGGTCGACCACGGTGGTACGTCCGCGGTGGTCGGCCGCCGTCTCGTATCCGTACGAGTCCGTCCCCAACACCGTCTCGGAGAAGGTGAAGTAGCAGAGGTCCCCCGGAATGGGGGTCACCGTCGGGTTCTCCAGGGGCGGCTCCTGCGGCGCGAAGCCCGGGACCAGGGCGTAGATTTCGTTGCGCGCGTACTTCGCGTGGTAGACGTCGCCGCCCAGCGGCAGCGCGTCCCACACCGCCGCGCAGGTGACCGGCGCCTTGTCGTCGAGGAGCTTCGCCGTGCAGCTCACACCGCGCTTGTCGAGGGACAGTTCCACGAATCGATCGCTCATCCCCCCATGGTTTCCCCCCGGGGCCCGGCGGGGTCAAGAGCGCCCCTCCGCGCAGGAGGCTGAAATTGACCGGCATACCTCGGCTGGAGTCGGGTAGCCGCGCGCCCATGGCTTCACCACCAGGGAACGACTCAGGAAGCACCACAAGACGCCTCATACGGCCCATCGATTCCATACGCCGCCGTTCACTCCTTCTCGGCATGGCGGGTCTGGGCGCCGCGGGGGCGCTCGGAGCGGCCGGCTGCGCCCGGGTACCGACCGGGGACACTCTCGCGCGGCTCAAGTCGCAGGGCACGGTCCGGCTCGGCATCGCGGGTGAGGTGCCGTACGGGTACATCAATGAGCAGGGGGACTTCACCGGCGAGGCCGTGGAACTCGCGAAGATCATATTCAAACGGCTCGGTGTCGGCCATGTCCAGCCGGTGGCCACCGACTTCGCCTCGCTGATACCCGGGCTCAACTCGCAGCAGTTCGACTGTGTTTCGGCCGGTATGTACATCAACAAGGACCGCTGCCAGCAGGTCATCTTCGCCGATCCCGAGTACCAGATGCTGGATGCCTTCATCGTCCGCAAGGGCAACCCGAAGAACCTGCACAACTACGAGGATTGCGTGAAGGCGAAGGCGAAGTTCGCCACCGGCACCGCCTACGCCGAGATCGCCTACGCCGTAGCGGCCGGTTACAAGGAGAAGGACATCGTCATTCTCCAGGACCAGGTGGCGGGTCTGAACGCCGTCGAGTCCGGCCGCGTGGACGTCTTCGCGGGTACCTCGCTGACCGTTCGCGAAGTGGTGAAGAAGAGCCGCAAGGCGGAGTCGACCAAGGCCTTCGCGACCACGATCGACGGCAAGAAGAAGATCGACGGCGGTGGTTTCACCTTCCGCCGCACCGACACCTCACTCCGTGACGCCTTCAACGTCGAGATCCACAAGATGAAGAAGAGCGGCGAACTCTTCCGGGTGCTCAAGCAGTTCGGGTTCACCAAGGACGAGATGACCACGCTGACGGCCAAGGAGCTGTGCGCATGACGTCCGGACTGTGGCAGCACTGGGTGCTTCCGGGCATCTGGATCACCATCCAACTCACCCTCTACAGCGCGGCGCTGGCCGTCGTCGTGGCCTTCGGCATCGGCATGGCACGGTCGCACCGCTCGCGCGTGGTGCGCTTCCTCGCGGGGTTCTACACCGAGATCTTCCGCGGCACCTCTTCCCTGGTGCTGATGTTCTGGATCTTCTTCGTGCTGCCGAACCTGTTCGGCTGGGCCCTGGTGCCGATGTGGGCGGCGGTGCTCGCCCTCGGTCTCTCGTACGGGGCATACGGCGCCGAGATCGTCCGCGGCGCGCTGAACGCGGTCGCGCCCGCGCAGCGCGAGGCGGGGGTGGCGCTCAACTTCACCCCGTGGCAGCGGATGCGGCTGATCCTGCTGCCGCAGGCGGTGCCCGAGATGATGCCGCCGTTCTCGAACCTGCTGATCGAGCTGCTCAAGGGCACGGCGCTGGTCTCGCTGCTCGGTGTCGGGGATGTGTCGTTCGCCGCCTACCTGGTGCGGCTGGCCACCCAGGAGAGCTCCAAGATCTACTCGGTGGTGCTGGTCATCTACTTCGTCATCGCGTTCGTACTCACCCGCGGGATGCGGGCACTTGAGCGCAGGACCCGGGCCAATCTCGGCCTCACGGCCACCGGAGGTACCCGATGAACAGCTGGGACTGGTCCGCCGTCGCGGACTTCATGCCACGTTTCTGGGACGGGCTGCTCACCACCCTCCGGATCCTGGTGCTCGGTTCGGTGCTCTCCTTCGCGCTCGGTCTGGTCTGGGCGCTGGGCTACCGGGTCAGGACACGTTTCGTACGGTGGCCGGTGAACTTCATCACCGAGTTCATCCGCAACACCCCGCTGCTCGTGCAGCTGTTCTTCCTCTTCTTCGTGCTTCCCGAGTGGGGCATCCAGTTCTCCGCGCTGACCACCGGCACGGTCGCGATCGGCGTGCACTACTCGACGTACACCGCCCAGGTCTACCGGGCCGGCATCGACGCCGTACCGGCCGGCCAGTGGGAGGCGGCCACCGCGCTGTCGCTGCCCCGCAGCCGCACCTGGACCGCGGTGATCCTGCCGCAGGCGATCCGCCGGGTGCTCCCCGCGCTCGGCAACTACGTCATCGCGATGCTCAAGGACACGCCCCTGGTCGTCGCGATCAGCGTCCTTGACCTGCTGGGCCAGGCCCGCCTGGAGGGCGGGATGACCTTCCAGTACAACGAGGCGCTCACCGTCGTCGGCGTCGCCTTCATCGTCATCGCCTATCCGGCATCTCTTCTTGTACGAGCCCTGGAGCGCCGCCTTGTCCGCTGACGCGAACCCCAACAGCCCCGAGCAGCCCGTGACCGCCGAGAACACGGGGGCCGCCTCGGCCACCGCGGCGGCCGAGGCCCTCTCGACCCCCACGACGCCGGTCACGACGAACGAGCTGATCCGCTTCGAGAACGTCACCAAGCGGTTCGGCGAGAACACCGTCCTCGACAATCTCTGTTTCTCGGTACGGCCGGGCAAGCACGTCACCCTGATCGGACCCTCCGGTTCCGGCAAGACGACGATTCTCAGACTTCTGATGACGTTGCTCAAGCCGGACGAAGGGGTGATCACCGTCAACGGTGACCAGCTCTTCCCCTCGAAGGGCGAGAAGCAGATACGCGAGGTGCGCAAGAACATCGGCATGGTGTTCCAGCAGTTCAACCTCTTCCCGAACATGTCTGTGCTGCGCAATATCACCGAGGCCCCGGTCCGGGTGCTCGGGATGTCCAAGGACGAGGCCGCCGAGCGCGCCAAGGGCCTCCTCGACCTGGTCGGGCTCGGTGACCGGGCGGACGCCAAGCCGAACCAGCTCTCCGGCGGCCAGCAGCAGCGCGTCGCCATCGCCCGCGCGCTGGCGATGCGTCCTCAGGTGCTGCTGCTGGACGAGGTCACGTCGGCGCTCGACCCGGAGCTGGTGGCCGGGGTGCTCGACGTACTGCGCGACATCGCCCGTACGACCGACATCACCATGCTCTGTGTCACGCATGAGATGAACTTCGCCCGGGACATCTCCGACGATGTGCTGATGTTCGACTCCGGGAAGGTGATCGAGTCCGGTTCGCCGGAGAAAATCTTCAGCGACCCGGAGCACGAACGTACGCGCGAGTTCCTGAGCGCGGTGCTCTGACCTCGGGCTCCCAGCCGTAATCATGACTCTGGCATATGCCACGGTGGCGCGTCCCAGCTTGACGGCGCGGGGCGCGCCACCGGGTCGTCAACAGGCCCCCCACAACAGGCCCTTGGCGGCTATCGTGGTACGCGAGCAAACGGTCACAACCTGTAGGGGGAACCGTGGCGCTGAAGCCCGAGCCGACTGCGCCGTTCCATTCGGTGCAGTACGCACTGCGTGTGCTGGAGACCGTCTCCAAGTACGGGGGCGGCGTGACCGACGCCAACATCGCACGGGAGACGGGCCTGCCCACCTTCCACCTCTCCGCCCTGCTGCTGATGCTGCGCCGCGAGGGGTACGTCGAGCAGGTCAGCGACGGCGCCTACATCATCGGTGACTCCCTCGTGCTCCTCGGCTCCGGCGCCACCCGTGAGGCGGCGCTGCAGGCCAAGCTGCAGAACACCCTGGACAAGCTGCGGGACTCGGTCGGGGCCGCCGTCTACATCAGCCGGTATATCGACGGCGAGATGGAGATCACCCAGGTCGCCGACGGGCCGCTGACGCCCGCGGTCCAGGAGTGGGTGGACTTCCGTTCGTCGGCGCACGCCAGCGCGGCGGGAAAGTGCCTGCTGAACCAGCTCGACCAGAACGCCCGCCGCGACCACATCTCGCGCCACCGGACAGCCCGGCTCACCTCGAAGACGATCACCAACGAGCGGGTCCTCTTCTCCAAGCTCGACGCCCAGCCGGCCACGGTTCCGGTGCTCGACATCCAGGAGTACGCGGTGGGCACGGTCTGCGCCGCGGTGCCGCTGACCGCGGGGTCCACCGTCGGATGCCTGGCCCTCTCGCTGCCGATCGAGCACGCCCACCGGCTGCGCGCGGCGGCGGATTCGCTGAACCGGCAGGCCGCGCCCGTGGTGCTCTCGCTCGCCATCTGAGGCCCCTCCCGGCGGTGATCATGACCTGGTTTGGAGCACCCATGCGGACCAGCTACTATTTCGGAGTCAGCAGGCGCCGCTAGCTCAGTTGGTTAGAGCAGCTGACTCTTAATCAGCGGGTCCGGGGTTCGAGTCCCTGGCGGCGCACCGACGGAAGAAGCCCCTCGCGGAAGCGGGGGGCTTCTTCGTGTGAGGCGCCTGTGCGGCTCCCGTCGAGCAGGGTCAGCTGTACACCAGCAGGTAGTCGCAGGTACTCGTGCCGTCGTGCAGGGACATGTCGCTGTTGAGGACGTAGAAGGAACCGGCGAATCCGGTGGCCGTCATCTTCGGGATCACGATCATGGTCTGGTTCGCCATGCTCAGCGAGTTCGGGACCACCACATAAATTCGTTCGCGTTCTTCTGGTCGTTCATGCGTGTGACCTCCGATGGTGATGGCCACTGTTCGGATTTGACGGCTACGAGCGAGACGGCTTTCCCGTCCCGGTGCTTTCCCCCCGGTTTTTGTTCCCGGCTTCCATCCCGGCTTTCGCCCCCGGTTCTCTTCCCCGGTTCTCTTCTCTCGCCGATCCGTTCACAGAACAGGGACGTGGGATCGGACACCCCGCCGACCGAGCGGGCCGGTGTAACGGGTTCCGCCATTGAGAGGAATCCCGTTTGCGGTGCGGATGCCACGGGCCCTCCCCCAGCCGGTGCACGCCTCCCCGCAGGGCTCATACAGCTGTCCTATACATCCGTACTAGACAGACGTTTAATACGCTCGTACAGTCCCCGTCATGACTCAGTCGACGCACCGCACGAGTGCGAGGAAACCGACCGGACCGGGCCCGGCACGCGCCGGGCGCAAGGAGTGGACCGCCTTCGTCGTCCTGCTGCTGCCGCTCCTGCTGGTCTCGATGGACGTGTCCGTCCTCTTCTTCGCCATTCCGTCCATCACCCGGGAGCTCCACCCGAGCAGCACCCAGCAGCTCTGGATCTTCGACATCTACGCATTCGCCCTGGCCGGACTGCTCATCACGATGGGCTCACTGGGCGACCGCATCGGCCGCCGGAAACTGCTGCTGTTCGGGGCCGCCGCCTTCGGGGCGGCGTCCGTCGGGGCCGCCTACGCGCAGAGCGCCGGGATGCTCATCGCCGCACGGGCCGTGCTCGGTGTCGGCGGGGCGACGCTGATGCCCTCCACCATGGCGCTGATCCGCAATATGTTCACCGATACCGCACAGCGCTCCAAGGCGGTCGGTATCTGGTCGGGCGCCATGGCCGGCGGGATCGCGCTCGGTTCGGTGATGAGCGGCCTCATGCTGGAGCACTTCTGGTGGGGCTCGGTCTTCCTGGTCAATGTCCCCGCGATGGTGCTGCTGCTGGTCCTTGTCCCCTTCCTGGTACCGGAGTTCAGGGACCCGCGGCCCGGCAGGTTCGATCTGCTGGGCGTGCCGCTCTCGATGGGGTCCGTGCTTCCGGTGATCTACGGCGTGAAGGAGATGGCGGCGCACGGATTCAGCCTGCCGATGCTGCTCTGTGTCCTCGCGGGGGCGGCCGTGGGCGCGGTCTTCGTCCGCAGGCAGCGCTCGGGCCGCTCCACGATGATCAGCCGCGCACTCTTCCGGGACCGGGGGTTCGGCTCCGGGATCGCCCTCAACGCGCTGGCCGCGTTCGCCATGATGGGTTCCTCGTACTTCACCACGCAGTACCTCCAGTCGGTGCTCGGGATGAGCACGATGGAGGCCGCGCTCTGGTCCATGGCCCCCTCGGTCTCGGTGGGGATCGCCGCCCCGGTGGCCACCGCGGTCGCCCAGCGGGTGGAGCGGTCGTCGGTGGTCGCCGCCGGGTTCGTCATCGCGGCGGGCGGGTTCGTCG
>NZ_JBHYWP010000156.1:0-11280 GCF_042751845.1 Streptomyces sp. NPDC059398
CGCCGGTCCTGCTCCGTCTCCGGTGCCGCGCCGTTACTCCGGTTTGGCCTTCGCGGCGATCCGGTCGCCCGTCGTCTTGTCGATGTTGCGCCAGTACTGCAGCGCCCGGTCGAGCACCGGGGCCGAGACACCCTGCGCCAGATGGCCGACGACATTGTCGACGAGCCGTGCGCGCTGCTCGTCGTTGTGGACCTGGCGCACCATCGTGCCCGGCTGGCCGAAGTCGTCGTCGTCCCGGCGCAGCTTGTACGCCTCGCGGACCATCTCGCCCGCCGTCTGCCAGCCCGCGGGCTCCCCGAAGCGGGCGGTGTCGGCCGCCGGACCGCCGTACGAGTTCGGGGCGTACGGCGCGGACGCCGCGGACGGCTCGTACCGCATCGGCCCGTCCTTCGCGTACGAGTTGACGGGCGAGCGCGGCCTGTTCGGCGGCAGCTGCGTGTAGTTCGGGCCGATCCGGTAGCGGTGGGTGTCCGGGTACGAGAACAGCCGGCCGAGCAGCATCTTGTCGGGCGAGGGACCGATGCCGGGCACCATGTTCGACGGCTCGAAGGATGCCTGCTCGATGTGGACGAAGTGGTCGTCCGGGTTCTTGTTGAGCGTCATCCGGCCGACGTCGATCAGCGGATAGTCGCTGTGCGGCCACACCTTGGTGAGGTCGAACGGGTTGAAGCGGTAGTCCGGGGCGTCGTCGAACGGCATCACCTGGACCTTGAGCGTCCACGAGGGGGCGTTCCCCGACCTGATCGACTCGAAGAGGTCCCGGCGGTGGTAGTCCGTGTCGCATCCGGCCATCGCGTCGGCGTCGGCCTGGCTGAGGAAGTCGATGCCCTGGTCGGTCTTGAAGTGGTACTTCACCCAGAACTTCTCGCCCGCCGCGTTCACCCACATATAGGTGTGCGAGCTGTAGCCGTTCATGTTCCGCCACGTCCTGGGGATACCGCGGTCGCCCATCAGCCAGGTCACCTGGTGTGCGGACTCGGGCGAGAGCGTCCAGAAGTCCCACTGCATGTCGTTGTCGCGCAGCCCGTTGTCCGGGCGGCGTTTCTGGCTGCGGATGAAGTCCTGGAACTTGATCGGGTCACGGACGAAGAAGACCGGCGTGTTGTTGCCGACCATGTCGTAATTGCCGTGTTCCGTATAGAACTTGAGCGCGAAACCGCGCGGGTCGCGCCAGGTGTCGGGCGAACCCATCTCACCGGCGACGGTCGAGAACCGGGCCAGCATCTCGGTGCGCTTGCCCGGCTGGAAGACATCGGCCTTGGTGAACTGGCTGACGTCGTTCGTCACTTCGAAGATCCCGTACGCACCGGAGCCCTTGGCGTGCACCACCCGCTCGGGCACCCGCTCCCGGTTGAACTGCGCCATCTTCTCGATCAGATAGGCGTCCTGCAGCAGCACCGGACCGTCGGAGCCGACGGTGAGCGAGTGTTCGTCGCTCTCCACCGGGATCCCCGCGTTGGTGGTGGTGTGAAGGGCCTTCCGGGGTGCCTCGCTCACGAGCGTTGTCCCATCGTTCGAGGGGGTTGAGGTCGCTTCGTCCGCGTGCCCCAGTGAACCGTCCCGACACCTGGTCGGCAACATTTCTCTGCGTTGGGGTGAAGCCGGACAGCAGAGGGCCCGGTGGGCGTCCATGCACCTGCGGACACGCACCGGGCCCACCCGGCCGACGTACCGGGGCCACCGCCCAATACCCCGCGTACCCCGGCAGAAGCTGCCTGCGCCTGGATCCCGGACTACACCGGGGTCCCGGACTACACCGGGGTCCCGAACTACACCTGGATCCCGAACTACACCTGGATCCCCGAACTACACCTGGATCTCGAACCAGACCACCTTGCCGGTGGAGAGCCGGGTCGCCCCCCACCGCCGGGCCAGCCGGTTCACCAGGAACAGTCCGCGCCCGCCCTCGTCGGTCTCCCGGGCCCGGCGCTGGCGCGGCAGCTGCGGCGAGTCGTCGCCGACCTCGCAGCGCAGTACGTCGGTGCGCAGCAGCCGCAGGGTCACCGGTCGCTCCGCGTACCGCACGGCGTTGGTCACCACCTCACTGACCAGCAGCTCCACCGAGTCCGACATCTCTTCGAGGCCCCAGCGCTCCAGCGCCCTGCGCACCAGCCGCCGGGCCCGGCGGGGGGCCTGCTCCTCCGGGTCGAGGAACCAGTAGGCGACATCGCTCGGCGCGATCCCGTCGAAGCGGGCCGCGAGCAGCGCGATGTCGTCGTCCCGGTCGCCGGGACCCAGCATGTCCAGCACGTCGTCGCAGAGGGCTTCGAGCGGCGGCGAGTGGTCCGGGCCGGTCAGCTCGGCGGTGGCGGCGAGCCGCTCCCGGAGCTGCTCGATCCCCGTCCAGACGTCCCGCAGCCGCGACTCGACCAGACCGTCCGTGTACAGCAGGAGGGTGGCACCGGCCGGCGCGTCGAGCTCGACCGCCTCGAAGTCCACCCCGCCCACCCCGATCGGGGCGCCCGGCGGGACCCGCAGCACCTCCGCACGGCCGCCCAGATGCAGCAGGACCGGCGGCGGGTGGCCCGCGTTGGCGATGGTGATCCGGTGCGCCACCGGGTCGTACACCGCGTACAGGCAGGTCGCCATCCGGTCCGAGCCGAGCCGCTGGGCCTGCTCGTCCAGATGGTGCAGCACCTCGGCCGGCGGCAGATCCAGCTGCGCCAGGGTCTGGGCCGTCGTCCGCAGCTGGCCCATGATCGCGGCCGATGTCATGGAGTGCCCCATCACATCGCCCACGACCAGCGCGACCCGGCTGCCCGGCAGCGGGATCGCGTCGTACCAGTCACCGCCCACCCGTGCGGTCTCGGCCGCCGGCAGATAGCGGGAGGCCAGTTTGACGCCGGTCGGCTGGGGCAGTGAGTCCGGCAGCATGGTGCGCTGGAGCTCGTCCGCGATGTACGCCTCGCGCCCGTACAGCACCGCCTTGTCGATGCCCAGCGCGGTGTGGGTGGCCAGCTGGGCGGCGACCAGCAGGTCGTTGGGCTCGAAGGGCGGCCGGTCGGGACGGCGTACGAAGACGGCGGCGCCGATCACCCGGCGCCTGCCCCGCAGCGGGGCGAGGATCGTACGGTGTCCGTTGGGTACGGTCCGGTCGGGGCCCAGCAGCTCGGGCAGCGCGGCGCGGGCCGCGGCGGAGTCACCGAAGACCGGGCGCACACCCCGCAGCACCTCGGCGAGCGCGCCGCCCGGGGCCACCTCGCACAGCTGGGCCGCGAGCGGTTCGGGCTGCTCGTCGGAGTCCTCCTCGTCCACTAAACGCAGCCGGTCGGTACGGCGCAGCCGCAGCACGAACGGGACCACCGGCCGCTCGTCACCGACCGGCAGCGGATCGCGGAGGAAGACGAGTATCGCGTCGGAGAACGTCGGCACGGTCGCTCTGCACAGCCCGAGAACGATCTCGTCGAGGTCTATGCCCCGCGCGATACGGCGGGTGGCAGCCCCCACGAACCGGAGTCTGTCGCCCTCGCTGCGCCCGGGGGAGACCGCGGGGGCGGGCGGGGGCGCGGGGATGGACCCGGCGGCCGCCACATCGGCGTCCTGCTGCCGGGCGCGAGTGGGTTCGTGCGGCCGGGCAGCGGCGGGCTGCCGGCCTTCGTGGGAGGTGGTGTGCTCCGTCACGCGAGGGATTCCGTCCGTCCGAGGCAGGTGTGCGATGCAACCGCTTCGAGGGGTCGTATACCCGTTGTCATGGCTGCACCCCCCTGTAGTGACTTGGTAGTGACTTGCCGGTAGTGACTTGCGGTCAGTTCAGCTGCTGCACAGGTTCGTTGTCATGGGACCGTGGCAGGGCGCAGCCTTGCGGAGGACGATCCTACGTTTGATCCCCGGGGGCGCATCAAGGGTCTCACGACGGCACGTACGCGGGCGTGCGGTCCCAGTCGTCCGGCAGGACCGGCACGGTCCACTCCGGATCGGGCCGCCAGTCCTCCCAGCCGTCGGTGAAGGGCGGACCCCAGGACTCGATCAGCCCGACCGCCGCCCGGCCCGCCCGGCGCACCCGCGCCGCCTGCCCGGCGTCCATCAGCCCGGCCTGCTGGGCCTGGGCGAACTCGTCCTCGTCCAGCCACTGCCAACTGCGGTCGGGCAGCACCGAGATGTCCAGGAAGTGATCCTCCGAGTCGACACCTCCGGCCCACCGGCGGTGCGGCTCCTCCAGGTTCACGTACCAGCTCTTGAAGCGCCATCCCCGGTCCCACCAGAGCCACACCGACCAGGGTTCACGGGGCCGGGCCAGCTTCAGCACACCCATGCCCCACCAGCGGTCGCGTACGACGCTGCGGGGTCTGGTGTACCGGGTGGCCAGCGGTTCGCGGTGCACGGGGGTCCCGTCGGCGAGCTCCGGTTTCATGCACTCGGTGCCGGGTGCCAGCCAGACCGCGAGCAGCTCGTCGGTGTCCTGCACGACCGTCACCGGGCGGCAGATGTGCAGGCGGTCGGAGCCGTTGCCGCGGTAGCGCCAGAGGATGTGGTCCCCGGGCGCCCAGTGATGTGTTCCCCCTGCACCTGTCATGCGGAGATCTTAGGAGTACGGAGGGTGCGGCGCAGCGATCCGGGTCACGCGGTTGCCGGGGGCCCGCCGGCGCGGCCCGCGCCCGGGGAGGCCCGGGAGGCCGTTTCCGGCCCCTCGGCGCCCGGTCACGGCCGCGTCATGCTCAGGACGTCCAGCGCCGCGTCCAGCTGCTCGGCTGTCAGATCGCCCCGCTCCACATACCCCTCGTCCAGCACGACGTCCCGGATGGTCCTGCGCTCGGCCACCGCCCGCTTGGCGACCTTCGCGGCCTCCTCGTACCCGATGTACTTGTTCAGCGGAGTGACGACCGAGGGGGAGGACTCCGCGTACTCCCGGGTGCGCTCCGGGTGGGCGGTGATCCCGTCGACCGTGCGGTCCGCGAGCAGCCGTGCGACGTTGGCCAGCAGCCGCACCGACTCCAGGACGTTCTTGGCGATCACCGGCAGCATCACGTTCAGCTCGAAGTTGCCGGCGGCCCCGGCCGCGGCGACCGTCGCGTCGTTGCCCGTGACCTGCGCCGCCACCATCAGCACCGCTTCCGGGATCACCGGATTGACCTTGCCGGGCATGATGGAGGAACCGGGCTGGAGGTCGGGCAGCGAGATCTCGGAGAGTCCGGTGCGCGGGCCCGATGCCATCCAGCGCAGATCGTTGGAGATCTTCGTCAGCCCGGCCCCGATCGTCCGGAGCTGCCCGGACGTTTCGACGATGCCGTCCCGCGCGCTCTGTGCCTCGAAGTGGTTGCGGGCCTCGGTCAGCGGCAGCCCCGTCGCCCCGGCCACCTCGGCGATGACGGCGGCCGAGAAGCCGGGCGGGGTGTTGATGCCGGTGCCCACCGCCGTACCGCCCAGGGGCAGTTCGGCGAGGCGGGGCAGCGAGGAGTGCAGCCGCTCGACGCCGTACCTGATCTGTGCCGCGTACCCGCCGAACTCCTGGCCCAGGGTGACCGGTGTGGCGTCCATCAGATGCGTACGCCCGGACTTGACCACGTCCGAGAACTCATCGGCCTTGCGCTCCAGCGCCTCGGCCAGATGTTCCAGCGCCGGGATCAGATCACGGGTGACGGCCGCCGTCGCCGCGATGTGGATCGAGGAGGGGAAGACGTCGTTGGACGACTGCGAGGCGTTCACATGGTCGTTGGGGTGCACCGGGCGCCCCAGCCGCTCGGTGGCGAGCGTGGCCAGGACCTCGTTCATGTTCATGTTGGACGAGGTGCCGGAGCCGGTCTGGAAGACGTCCACCGGGAACTCGGCGTCCCACCGGCCGTCCACGACCTCGGCCGCGGCCTCCTGGACCGCCTGCGCCAGATCCTCCTCGACGACTCCGAGACCGGCGTTGACCTTGGCGGCCGCCGCCTTGATCCGGGCCAGCGCCTCGATATGGGCCCGTTCCAGGGTCTGCCCCGATACGGGGAAGTTCTCCACGGCGCGCTGGGTCTGGGCGCGCCACTTGGCGCCGGCCGGGACCCTCACCTCACCCATGGAGTCGTGTTCGATCCGGTACTGCTCAGTCATCGTCGTACCTCCACATCGGACAGCAACGTCTGACGGAGAGGTGTTCCCGGTCCCGGGCGGAAGATCACCCCTGGTGCCCGCCGGCCGGACGGCACCAGGGGCCAGTGCCGAGGGGGCTACGCCTGCCCGGGGGCGCGGACGGGGATGCTGAGGACGGTGGGGGACTCGGCGGGCGCCCGGAAGAAGTCGTTCCCCTTGTCGTCCACCACGATGAAGGCCGGGAAGTCCTCGACCTCGATCTTCCACACCGCCTCCATGCCCAGCTCCTCGTACTCCAGGACCTCGACCTTCTTGATGCAGTCCTGGGCGAGCCGGGCCGCCGGGCCGCCGATCGAGCCGAGGTAGAAGCCGCCGTGGCTGCCGCACGCGTCGGTGACCTGCTGCGAGCGGTTGCCCTTGGCGAGCATCACCTTGGAGCCGCCCGCGGCCTGGAACTGCTCCACGTACGAGTCCATGCGGCCGGCCGTCGTCGGGCCGAACGAACCGGACGCGTATCCCTCGGGGGTCTTGGCGGGGCCCGCGTAATAGACCGGGTGGTCCTTCAGGTACTGCGGCATCTCCTCGCCCGCGTCCAGCCGCTCCTTGATCTTGGCGTGCGCGATGTCGCGCGCCACCACCAGCGGCCCGGTCAGCGAGAGCCGGGTCTTGACCGGGAACCTGGTCAGCTCGGCGAGGATCTCGTCCATCGGCCGGTTCAGGTCGACGGATACGACGTCGCCGTCCTCCAGGTGCTCGTCCGTGGTGTCGGGCAGGAAGCGTGCCGGGTCGGTCTCCAGCTGCTCCAGGAAGACGCCTTCGGCGGTGATCTTCGCGACGGCCTGCCGGTCCGCCGAGCAGGAGACGGCGATGGCGACGGGCAGCGAGGCGCCGTGCCGGGGCAGCCGTACGACGCGGACGTCGTGGCAGAAGTACTTTCCGCCGAACTGCGCGCCGATGCCGATCTTCTGCGTCAGCTCGAAGACCTTCTGTTCGAGATCCGTGTCGCGGAAGCCGTGCCCGGTCGGCGAGCCCTCGGTGGGCAGCTCGTCCAGGTAGTGCGCGGAGGCGTACTTGGCGGTCTTGAGCGCGAACTCCGCCGACGTACCGCCCACGGTGATCGCCAGGTGGTACGGCGGGCAGGCGGCCGTACCCAGCGAACGGATCTTCTCCTCCAGGAACTTCATCATGGACGCCTCGTTGAGGACGGCCTTGGTCTCCTGGTAGAGGAACGACTTGTTGGCGGAGCCGCCGCCCTTGGCCATGAAGAGGAACTTGTAGGCGCCGCCGTCGGTCGCGTACAGCTCGATCTGCGCCGGCAGGTTCGAGCCGGTGTTCTTCTCCTCCCACATGGTGAGCGGAGCCATCTGCGAGTACCGCAGGTTCAGCTTGGTGTACGCGTCGAAGATGCCATGGGACAGCGCCTCCTCGTCACCGCCTTCGGTCAGCACGTTCTGGCCGCGCTTGCCCATGACGATCGCGGTGCCGGTGTCCTGGCACATCGGGAGGACGCCGGCGGCCGCGATGTTGGCGTTCTTCAGCAGGTCGAGCGCGACGAACTTGTCGTTGGACGACGCCTCGGGGTCGTCGACGATCTTGCGCAGCTGGGTGAGGTGGGCCGGGCGCAGATAGTGCGAGATGTCATGCATGGCCGCGGCGGCGAGGGTGCGCAGCGCCTCGGGCTCGACCTTGAGGAACGTACGCCCGTCGGCTTCGAAGGTGGAGACGCCTTCCGCGGTCACCAGCCGGTACGGCGTGGTGTCCGCTCCCACGGGAAGCAGATCGGAGTACGCAAACTCTGGCATGACGGCCATTCCTCACTCGGCAGACGCGGGCTGGCCTCCATCGGCACAGCATTCACCAGCCTAGAACCATGGGGTGGGGCCGCGGTGGTGAGGTAGGACTCACCTGGGGGTGGCTCTCGGGAGGTGCCGTATCGGCGGCTCCCGGGATGTGCCGTACGAACGCCGGCCGCGGAAACCTCCGGGCGAGACGGCCGGACAACCACTAGTCGCGATCTATCGCGTTTGGGTACGCTGGGCCGGTGGACCTCGAAAAGCATGCCCAGCAGCCGCAGCCCGTGCAGTCCGTGCAGCCCGTCGGCATCCGCGCGTCCGACGCCGACCGCGACCGGATCGCGGACATCCTCAGGGATGCACTGGCCGAGGGGCGTCTCGACGCCGAAGAGCACTCCGAGCGGATCGAGGCGGTCTACCGCGCGAAGACCCTCGCCGAGCTGGAGCCGCTGGTGCAGGACCTGCCCGCCGCAGCCGGCAGCCACCCCGGCCCCGCCGTCGCGGCCCGGCCGGTCGCGGAGGACCCGGACGCGCCGGTCACCGCCGAGAACCTGGTCGCGGTCTTCTCCAGCTCGACCAGGAAGGGCCGTTGGCGCGTCGGCCGCAGGACGAACGCCTTCTCGCTCTTCGGCAATGTCGAGATCGACCTCACCGAGGCGCTGTTCGAGCAGCGGCTGACCGTCATCAACGCCACTTCGATCTTCGGCAATGTCGAGGTCAGGGTCCCGGAGAACATCACCCTGCGCGGCAGCGGCACAGGGATCTTCGGCAACTTCGAGGTCGAGACGCTCGAATCGGAGAATCCGGAGGCGCCGGTCGTGGTGGTGAACGGCTACTCGGTCTTCGGCAACATCGAGGCGAAGCCGAAGCGGGGCAAGCTGGTGGCGGACCTGCGCGGCATGGTCGACAGGAAGCTGCGCAAGCACCTGGGGTAGGCGACCGGGCCGGCCGGGCTTGGCCCAGCGGCGGTGCCCCGGGCGGCAGTTGGGCGACCGGCGGGTCCGCCCTGGCCGGAACTCAGTGCATAGGCGTGCGCACAGCGGGTAGGGACTGCAGCATCGTCTCTCGCTCGCGAAGCCGTCGTCAGGAGTAGACCGTGCTGCATCCGCCGCATCAGTCCCTGCAGGTCGCTGCCGTGCCACCGCAGCGCGTCCCGGCACGGGAGGATCAGGCAGGGCCCTGGCATTCGGAGGCGGTGTGCCGCCGGGACGAGGCGGGGCTCTTCTTCGCGCCGTCCAAGGAGCCGACCGCGGCCAGGCTCGCCCGCGAGGAGGCGGCGAAGCGGGTCTGCGCCCGCTGTCCCGTACTCGTGGAGTGCCGGGAGCACGCCCTGGTGCAGCCCGAGCCGTACGGAGTCTGGGGCGGGCTGACGGCCGCCGAGCGCCGCGTGGTCCTCGCCCGGCGCAGGCGCCGCGAGGTGGAGCTCAGGGGCACGGTCCAGGACCCCATGGCACAGGCGGGCTGATCACGCGCACAGGCATACAGCGCGTACACGGGCATACAGCGCGTACGCAGGCGTACGGAAAGGGCGCCCCCAGCCGCACACGGGGGGCGCCCTTTCCTGCTTGTTGGCTTGTTGCTCCGGATCCGGCCGGTCCTGCCGTGCTGCCTACTTGGCCCGGTCGAAGTCCACCGTGCTGTACGCGCGCAGCTTCGACAGCCGGTGCGTCGAGTCGATCTGCCGGATCGTGCCCGACTTGGAGCGCATGACCAGCGACTGCGTCGTCGCGGTCTCGGCCCGGTAGCGCACCCCGCGCAGCAGCTCGCCGTCGGTGATGCCGGTGGCCACGAAGAACACGTTGTCTCCGCTGACCAGGTCGGTCGTGGAGAGCACCCGGTCCAGGTCGTGGCCGGCGTCGATGGCGCGCCCGCGTTCGGCGTCGTCCTTCGGCCAGAGCTTGCCCTGGATCGTGCCGCCGAGGCACTTGATCGCGCAGGCGCTGATGATGCCCTCGGGCGTACCGCCGATGCCCATCAGCAGATCGACGCCGGTCCCCTCCCGTACGGCCATGATCGAGCCCGCGACGTCGCCGTCCGAGATGAACTTGATCCGGGCGCCGGTCTCCCGGATCTCCTTGACGATGCCCTCGTGGCGGGGGCGGTCGAGGATGACCACGGTCACGTCGTCGGGCGAGGAGTTCTTCGCCTTGGCGACCCGGCGGATGTTGACCGAGACCGGGGCGTTGATGTCGACGAAGTCGGCGGCCTCGGGGCCTGTGACCAGCTTGTCCATGTAGAAGACGGCCGACGGGTCGAACATGGAGCCGCGGTCGGCGGCGGCCAGGACCGCGATGGCGTTCGGCATGCCCTTGGCGTTGAGCGTGGTGCCGTCGATCGGGTCGACCGCGATGTCGACCTCGGCGCCGGTGCCGTCACCGATGTGCTCTCCGTTGAAGAGCATCGGGGCTTCGTCCTTCTCGCCCTCGCCGATGACGACGACGCCGTTCATGGAGACGGTGGAGACGAGCGTACGCATCGCGTTGACCGCGGCACCGTCCGCACCGATCTTGTCGCCGCGCCCGACCCAGCGGCCGGCGGCCATCGCGGCGGCCTCGGTGACCCGGACGAGCTCCAGGGCGAGGTTGCGGTCCGGGGCCTCCGGGGAGACCTCCAGCTGGGAGGGGAGATGATGCTCGGTCATCGGCACGCACCTTTCTGATACGACGACGGCCGTATGTAGAGGGTTCGTTCGATTCTATCGTCCGGTCGATAAAATGAGCACCGGGGCCCACGCATGAGCAGCGCGAGGACCTGAGACGATGGGCCCGTGGCAGGTACGCGAAGCAAGCAGACAGTGCGCGGAATGATCCAGTCGATGGTGGTCATCCTGGCCGCCGTCGCGGTCATCTACGTGTTCGTTCCGCATGGTGGCACTTCGGAGCCGGTGAAGACCGTCGACTACCGCGTGGAGCAGCTCACGGCCCAGCGCGCGGCACCGTATCCGGTGCAGGCGCCGGTCGGGCTCCCGAAGGGGTGGAAGGCGACCTCCGTCTCGTACACCCAGGACGACGGCCATGCGTGGCACCTGGGCTTTCTGGACCCGGAGGAGCAGTACGTCGCGGTGGAGCAGTCCACCGGGCCGTCCGACAAGTTCGTCACGACCGTGAGCAAGGACGCGTCGAAGACATCGCAGACCCAGCAGGTGGGCGGCGAGACCTGGCAGCGCTGGAAGGGCCCCAAGTACAACGCTCTCGTACGCCGGGAACACGGCTCGACGACCGCTGTGACCGGTACGGCGCCGTACGGGCAGCTCGCGCAGATGGCGGCGGCGCTGAAGGCGGAGAAGACGGAGAAGGCGGAGACGACCGGGCAGTCCGGGCAGTCCGGGCAGTCGTAGGGATCGGGGCGGCAGCAGTAGTTACTGCTTCCTCCGCCTGTGCTTTCTCCGCCTTCCGCCGGCCCGTAGGCATGTTGCGTCCGGGGGGCCGCTGGAGTCGGCCGCGACCGGTGCACACGGAGAGGCCGCCGCACCCTCGGGGTG
>NZ_JBHYWP010000157.1:0-11163 GCF_042751845.1 Streptomyces sp. NPDC059398
GTTCCGGGCACGCCCGGGGGGCTGCGCGATTCCGGCTCCGGAAATAAGATGCAGGTAACGGTCTCCGGACCCACAGCCCGTGATCGTCAGCCCGTACTCGTCGGAGAGGACCGGAAAGGAAGGGCCTGGCCGGGCCGCCGTACGACCTCCCCGCGACCCCGGGCCCGGTCGCGGTCCGGGAACACTCGCACCGCGGAGCCGCTCATGAACCGGCGTCGTCCCCACCGTTCCGCAAGCGCCGACGAGCTCCTCACGACGCTCCACCAGCTCACCGCGCGGGCCCGGCGGGAGGTGGAGCTGCACCAGGCGCGGGTGGAGCTGGCCGAGGCACTGCAGCGCGAGATGCTCCCGGCCCATCTCCCCGGTCTGCCCGGCCTCCGTACCGCGGCCCGCTACACCCCGGCCCGCAGCGGCCTTGACATCGGCGGCGACTGGTACGACGGATTCCCGCTCCCGGACGGTTCGCTCGGTTTCGCCATCGGTGACGTCCAGGGGCATGACGTGGAGGCAGCCGCGTTCATGGGCCAGATCCGGATCGGGATGCGGGCCATCGCCACCACCGCGTCCGACCCCGGCGAGATCATCGGCCGGACCAACAACCTGCTGCTCTCGGTGAACTCCACCCTCTTCGCGACCTGCACCGTCCTGCGCTTCGACCCCGCCACCTGGGAGATCGAGAGCGCCCGTGCCGGACATGTGCCGGCGGTCTGGGCCTCGGCGGACGGGCGGACCGGTGTCATCGACGACGAAGGGGGCCTGCCGCTCGGCGTCCAGGAGAAGCAGCACTACCCCGTCACCCGGCGCCGGCTGACGGAACGGGGTGCCTTCATCCTGGTCACCGACGGGGTGATCGAAGGGCCGTCCTTCTCCATCGAGAAGGGGCTGGAGGCGGTCATGCGCCAGGCGGGTGCCCGTCCGGGCGCCGACGCCGACGAACTGGCCGACGCGATCATCAAAGCCGCGGTGCTCACGGGCCACCAGGACGACGCCGCCGTGCTCGTGCTGTGCCACGACAGCGCGCCCGGCCGGACCGTATGACAGCTCGGCGGGGCAGGCGTGTCCTGCCTGTCCGGGGCGCGGGCACGGTGTCTGATGGGCGCCGTGATCCGCAGTGAGACAGCCAGAGACACGACGGTCACCGCCCTGCGGATTCTCGCCGTCGCCGTCGCGTACTACCTCTCCGGCCGGATCGGGCTGCTGCGGCAGGTGACCGTCCACGGCGCGGTGGTCACACCGCTGTGGCCGCCGACGGGCGTGGCGCTGGGCTGTCTGCTGTACTGGGGGATCCGGATCTGGCCGGGCATCGCGCTGGGAGCGCTGCTCGCCATCGCGTCGACCGCCCGCTCGGTCGACGCCGGTGACATCGGCATCGTCGCGGGCAACACACTCGCCCCGGTGTGCGCCCTGCTGATGCTCCGCCGGGCGGATTTCCGGATGGATCTGTCCCGGTTGCGGGACGGTATCGCGCTGATCTTCGTCGGGGCGCTCGGCGCCATGCTGGTCAGCGCGACAACGGGCTCCTGTGTGCTGCTCCTTGATGACAAACTCCCCAGGAGCGGTTTCTGGCCGGTGTGGTTCGCCTGGTGGGCCGGGGACGCCGTGGGGGTGCTGATGGTGACCCCGCTGCTGCTGCTCCTGCGCAGGGCCCGGCTGCCCCGCCGTACCGACCGATGGGTGGAGGCCGGTGCGCTGGTGGTGACCGCGGTGGTGGTGGTCCCGGTGGCGACCGGCAGCGACTACACCCTGCTCTTCCTGGTGTTTCCGCTGCTGATCTGGGCGGCGCTCCGCTTCGAGCTGGCGGGCAGTGCGCCCTGCGCGCTCCTGGTGGCGGTGCTGGCGGGCATCGCGGCGACCGGGCGTACGGGACCCTTCGGCAGCCTCACACTGTTCGAAGCCATGATCAACCTGACGGCGCTCAACGGGTCGGTGGCACTCACCGCGCTACTGCTGGCCGCGATCGTCACCGAGCACAAGAACGTACGCCGCCGTATCGAGCGGGCCTGCGATGAACTGGCTGATGTAGTCGAGCAGTTGGCCCCCACCGAACAGCGGCGGGGCTGGCCGTCGTCGGGTCCCCGCCGGCGCGATAGCCGCTGACCGGGCGGGTCTCCCCCGGCCGGCCCGCGCAGGTGAACACCCGGAGCTTGACCGCAGTACGTCTCATCTCCCCCCGGGATCCGCGCTGTTGGCGGGACCCGAAGGATCAGGGGCGCCGGCCTCCGGGAGCCCGGGGGCGCCTTCAGGCCTTGCGGCCGTACGGCCGGGGGCACCTCCGGGCCCGGCCGGGTCCACCACGTCGGCGGGTCCGCCGCCCGGCCCGGCCCTGTGGTGACGGCCGCGCAGCAACGAGGCGAGTGCGGCGACCAGCGCCATCGCGGTGGCGGCCGAGAAGACGGTGACGAGTCCGTGGTGGAACGGCCCGGAGACGAGTTCGGGGAAGAACTCCTTGCCGGTCAGGGTCCTGACGTTGTGCGGGGGCAGCTTCTCCAGCACTCCGCTGGGTCCGAGGAGCTGGCTGACCGGGTTCTTGCCGAGGAAGGTGGCGAACAGCGTGCTCACCGGCGGCAGTCCGGCCACCTGTTCTGCCGTCCCCGCAGGCACGCCCTGGCCCTTCAGACCGCTGCTCAGCGCGTGCGGCAGCGTCCCCGCGAGTCCGGAGATCATCAACGAGAAGAAGAGGCCGATCGACAGGGCGGTGCCCGAGTTCTGGAAGGTCGAGCGCATCCCCGATGCGACCCCGCGCTGTTCAGGCGGCACGCTGCCCATGATCGCCGAGGTGTTCGGCGCGGAGAACATCCCCTGGCCGAGGCCGCTGAGCAGCAGCAGGCCGGCGAAGGCGGGGTACGAGAAGTTCACCGGCAGGAACAGCAGGCCGACGAACCCAGCGGCCACGAGGAGGAGTCCGGTGGTGGAGAACAGCCGTGCGCCGTAGCGGTCGGAGAGATAGCCGGAGACCGGTCCTGCGACGAGGAAGCCGACGGTCAGCGGGAGCATGAAGATGCCCGCCCAGAGCGGGGTGCTTTCGAAGGCGTATCCGCGCAGGGGAAGCCAGATGCCCTGCAGCCAGATGATCAGCATGAACTGGAGCCCGCCCCGGGCGATGGCGGTGAGCAGGGCGGCGAGGTTGCCCGCGGCGAAGGCACGCACCCGGAAGAGGCCGAGCCGGAACATCGGTTCGGCGACCCGGGTCTCGATGAGGCAGAAGAGCGCGAGCAGCAGCACCCCGGCGCCGAGCCCGCCCAGCACCCAGGGGTTGCTCCAGCCGGTCGGGTGGCCGCCGTAAGGCTGGATTCCGTAGGTGATGGCGGCGAGCACGAGGCCGGCGCCGCCCGTGAAGGTGATGTTTCCCGCCCAGTCGATACGGCCGGCCGTGCGCGAGCTGGTCTCCCGCAGGCTGCGGTAGGACCAGATGGTGCCGAACACCCCGATGGGCACGCTGACCCAGAACACCGCACGCCAGTCGATGACGGCCAGCAGGCCGCCCGCCAGCAGACCGAGGAACTGCCCGGCCAGCGCGGTGATCTGGTTGATGCCCAGGGCCATGCCACGCTGCCGGGCGGGGAACGCGTCGGTGAGGATGGCCGCCGAGTTCGCGGTCAGCATCGAGCCGCCGACCGCCTGTACGACGCGGAATCCGATCAGCCACAGCGCGCCGGGGCCGCCTTTCAGGGGATCGAGCGAGAGGGCCAGCGAGGCGCACGCGAAGATCGCGAAGCCCATGTTGTACATCCGGACCCGGCCGAACATGTCGCCGAGCCTGCCGAGTGAGACCACCAGCACCGCGGAGACCAGCAGATATCCGAGGATCATCCAGAGCAGATAGCTGATGTTGCCGGGGGCGAGCGGGTCGAGGCCGATGCCCCGGAAGATGGCGGGCAGCGAGATGATCACGATCGAGGCGTCCATGGTCGCGATCAGCACGCCGAGCGTGGTGTTGGAGAGGGCGACCCATTTGTAGCGGTCGCCGGGCTCCGCTCCGCCGCTCCGGGTGGCGGGCACTACGGACGCCCCGCGCGGCGGTCGGTCAGTACGCCCCGGCCGGCCTCGGTCAGCTCTGTCACCGCGTGCCGGCCGTCACGGGTGCCGGACCCGCGGCTCACCGGCCCGCGCCGCTCCAGTGCGGTCGGCACCGTCAGCCGTACGGACGCCGCGGCGCCTACGGCGTTCCCCGGTTCCGTGCTGTCGTCCCTGATCCCGGCCACGACTTCACCCCGCTGTCGTTACCCGCTGTGCTGTCGTTACCCCGCTGTCGTTCCAGCCACCGACGGCCCTCCGGTCCGCCGTCCCGGCCAAGTACTGACCATAGGCTGATCAATCAGTCGTAACCACTGGGCGGTCGTGGCGGCCCGGCACCGGGGCAGCCGTTCGGCGCAATGCGGCGCGGTGCGGCGATCCGGCCGCCCACCTGCTCTTTTGCGGCCGGAAGACGGTACCGGCCGCCGGGCGCCGCGACCCCTGCCGCCGTCTCCCGGCCTAGCCTGCGAAGCAGAAGGCCATCCGGCGAGCGCCGTCCGACGCCTTCCGCGCGATGCATGCCGCTGCTTTCCGGCCCGGGTTCATCACGAAGGAAGCTGCCATGGACGACGGCCCGCCCCCGCCCGGCCCGGCCACCGGAACTCGCCGGCCGGTGAGCGGTGCCGTCCGGGTGCTGCGGGCGCAGCGGCTGCCGGACGCCGCTCCCCCGCAGTGGCACCGGGGGCTGACCGTCGTCGCGGTCATCAGTCTCTTCATCGGCACCCGCGACCTCTGGACCCGGGCCACCGCGACCCAGCCGGTGGCCGCCGCGATTGTGACGGTCTGTTATGCGGGGATCCTGACGTGCGGGGTCCTTGCCCTCTCCGTACGCGGCCGCCGCGCACTGGCGAGGGTGGACCTGGCGGTGCTGGGTCTCGCGGCCGCCCTGGTGCTCTGCGGCTACTGGCTGGATCACGCCGGTTCGGACGAGGGTGTCCTGACGGCCCAGGCAGCCGACGCGATCCTGCACGGCCGGCCGGTCTACGGTCAGCCGTGGCCGTGGCTCTTCGGCTCGCCGAAGGTCGGGGTCACCAAGACCATGGCGGGCGGCGCCGACTACACCTACGCCTATCCCCCGCTGACCGCGCTGATCGCTGCTCCGGTCCACGCCGTACTGCACTCCACGGCCGCGGCGACCCTGGTGACCACCGTGGCGCTGCTCATCGGCACGGTGGCCCTGTGGTTACTGCTCCCCGCGCCATGGCGTCCTGCGGTCACCGCTGTCTGTCTGGGCTTCGGCCTGCTGCCCGGTTACGCGCGGTCGGGCTACCCGGCCCTCGTGTCCCTGGCCTTCCTGGTCCCGGTCGTCGTCCGCTGGCCCGACACCGGCGCGGGCGGACGTCTGGGCCGGTACGGGGTGTTCCGGGCCGTCTGTCTCGGTGCGGCCTGCGCCGCCCAGCAACTGGCCTGGTTCCTCGTCCCGTTCCTGCTGATCGGTATTCACGCCGTGCGCCGGGGCGAGCTGGGCGGGCGGGCCGCGCTCGGTGTGACCGCACGGTCCGCGGGTACGGCCGCTCTCACCTGGGCGGCGCTGAACGCCTACTTCGCCGCCGACGGCTTCCACGACTGGCTGCAGGGCTCCCTGCTGCCGCTGACCCAGGGCGCGATCCTGCACGGCCAGGGCGCCATGGGCATCTCCTACTACTTCACCGACGGCAGCAGCCGGCTGGATTTCTACTCGTACGCGAGTGTGCTGCTGCTCCTGGGCCTGCTCGGCGCCACCCTTCTCTTCGTACGGCGGCTGGGGCCCGCCCTCACCGTGCTGCCCTGGCTGCCCTTCTACCTCGCGATCCGTTCGCAGGACGGCTACTTCCTGCTGATGACCCCGCTGTGGCTTGCGGCCGCCGCCACCGTCCCGCCATCGGCGCTGGCGACCGCCTGGCGGCCGCGGATCCCACGGGTGCGCTCGGCCGGGGCGAAAGCGGTGGTGGCCACCGTGCTGGTCGTGCCGTCCCTGGTCTGCCTGACGGTCGCGGCCGCGAGCCCGCCGCCGCTGCGGATGAATGTGACCCCGCGGCTCGCGGACCGGCCGCACCGGGGTATCACCTCGGTCGGCGTGCACGCGGTGAACACCACCGGCCACGCGCTCTCGCCGCACTTCGCCAGCCGTACCGGACAGGGGGCCTCGGGCTGGTGGACCATCCGCTCCGGTCCGGCCACCATCGCCCCGCACGCCTCAGCCTCGTACGTCGTCACCCCGCCGGGCGGATTCCGCAGGCTGCCCCGCGACGGTGCCCGGTTCTATCTGATCGCGGTGAGCGACAGACCGATGACCGTCACCACCGCCGCCCTGCCCACGGCCCCCGTCCCGGCCCCGCCACCGGGGCGCCCGGGTCCCTCGTCGTACACCGCTCTCGGACGCGTCGGCCGATGCGCCGTCTTCCCGGCCGGGCCCGGTCGGCCCTGTACGGCGGGGGCCCGGGGCGGGCCGCCGTGAGCGGGGCACCGGGGCGCGGGCACCGGCCGGACGGGCACGAGTCGGAAGGCCGGGAGCAGGACAGCCTGTCCAGTTCGCTGGTCACCGTCCCCCGGCTCAGCGAGGAGCAGTCGACGCTGCTGCGGCTGGTGGGGCGCGAGTGGGGGCGGGTGTCCGCGGCGCCCGCCGCCTGGCGGCATGCCCTGCCCGTCGATCCCGGCGCGGGCAGCTTTCCGGAGCCCGCGCAGATCGTGCCGGCCCGCTTCGGCCGTTTCGTGCCGGTGGCCCCCTTCGCGGGCCGGGCCGCCGGCCCGGACGCACAAGAGGAGGCCGGCTGGGAGCAGCCGAGCGGGGCCGCGAGAACGCGTGCCCGGATCCGCCGTGCGGTGCTGGGGGCGCCGCTGCGGAGTTCGGCGGTCGCCCGCGAGCGGATGCGCAAGCTGGTGGCGCTGCCGGTCCTCTCGGCGGACGCGCTGTCATCGGTGGCGTACGGCCCGGAGGCGCTGCTGACGGTGCTGGTACTGGCGGGCGCTCCGGGACTCCGGTACTCGGTCCCGGTGTCGCTGGCGATCGTCTTCCTGATGCTGGCCGTCGGGGTCTCGTACCGCCAGACGATCCGGGCCTACCCGCAGGGCGGCGGTTCGTACATCGTCGCGACGGACAATCTCGGCCGGATGCCGGGACTGGTGGCCGCGGCCGGTCTGATGACGGACTACATCCTCACCGTCGCCGTCTCCATCTCGTCCGGTACCGCGGCGGTGACCTCCGCGCTGCCGGGGCTCGCGGGCGACGCCGTACCGATCGGTCTCCTGGTCATCGCCCTGCTACTGGCCGGGAATCTGCGCGGTGTCCGGCAGGCGGGCGCGCTCTTCGCCGCGCCGACGTACGCCTTCATCATCGCCATCGCCGCGCTCGTCGGCTTCGGTCTCTACCACGCGGCGGGCCGCGGCTTCTCCCCGGTGCCCACGCCGCCCCAGCACATTGCCGAGGGGGCCGGTCTGCTGCTCGTGATGCGGGCCTTCGCCTCGGGGTCGACCGCGATGACCGGTATCGAGGCGATCTCCAACGCCGTACCGGCCTTCAAGCCCGTCGCCTGGCGCAACGCGCGCACCACGCTCTCCTGGATGGTCGGGCTGCTGATCGCCCTCTTCGCGGGGACGGTCGCCATGGTCCATCTGGAGGGTGTCGTGCCGGAGTCCGGGGAGACGGTGCTCTCCCAGCTGGCCCACCGCAGTTTCGGGTCGGGCGGCCTGTACGTCTTCACGCAGGCGGCGACCGCCCTGGTGCTCCTCCTCGCCGCGAACACCGCGTACAACGACTTCCCCCGGGTGCTCTTCCTGCTGGCCCGCGACCATCACGCGCCACGGGTCTTCCTGCGGCTCGGCGACCGGCTGGCCTTCAGCAACGGGGTCATCCTGCTCTCCGTGGCGGCGGCGGTGGTCTATGTGGCCTTCGACGGGAAGACCGACTCGCTGATCCCGCTGTACGCGGTCGGGGTGTTCCTCGCGTTCACGCTCTCGCAGAGCGGCATGGTGGTGCACTGGTGGCGCTCGCGCAGCAGGCACTGGCGCAAGAGCCTCTGCTTCAACGCCACCGGGGCGCTGCTCTCCGCGGTCGTCTTCGTCACGGCCGGGATCACCAAGTTCACCGAGGGCGCCTGGCTCGCGCTGGTCACCGTGGCGCTGTTCCTGCTGGTGACCACGCGGATCCGCCGCCATTACGAGAAGGTGGCCGAGGCGCTGCGGCTGCATCCGCAGACCATCGAGGTACCCAGCCGTACGATCACGCCTCGCTCAGGCAGTTCACCGCCGGCCGGGGCCCTCCGGGAGGGCCGGGGAGCGGCGGCCCGGCGGCCGGAGGCCCGCCAGTCGGAGGCCAGGGAGTCGGAGGACCGGGAGTCGGAGGACTCGCCGGAGTCGATCAGCCATCTCTCCGTCGTACTGATCGACGCGCTGCACCAGGCGAGCATGCGCGCACTCGCCTATGCCGCCTCCCTCCAGCAGCCCGTCCTCGCTCTGCACGTCAGCCCCGGGGAGGAGGACGCCGAACGGTTCCGCGAGGCCTGGCTCCTGTGGGGCGACCACCTTCCGCTGCGGATCGTCGTCTCGCCGTACCGCGCCACCGTCGCCCCGCTCGTCGGCTATATCGAGTCGCTGCACCACCAGCGTCCGGACCTGACCATCACGGTGATCCTCCCGGAGATCGTCGTACGCCACTGGCGCCACCGTCTGCTGCACAGCCCGCTCGGCAGCCGGCTGCGGCGTACGCTGCGGCCCCTGCCGAAGATCGTGGTGACGACCGTGCCCTTCCACATCTGAGTACGCCTCCGAGCGCCCTTCCGAGCCGCTGTCATCGCCGCTGTCCTTGGCGCTGCCGTTGCCTCCGTACCGGGAATACAGTGGAGACAAAAGAGTGATTCATTCGCTTTGTCCGCCGGTTGGGTCCGCTCCCGCCGCCCGGGACCATGAACCGCGGAGGTCGTGCCGCCTATGAACTCCGAACGTGCCGAACGGCTGGTGACCGCGCTGCGTGCCCGAGGCGTGATGGCGCATGTGGCCGGGGTGGGTGTCTACCAGTTCGGGGTCCGTGTCGTCATCGACTGGAACATCGAGGCGGTCTGGGATACCGACGGGGCGGCGGGGCTCGACGCCCAGGTGCTCAGCGACGGGATGCTGGTGGGCTTCGTCCCGCACATCTCCGGCTCGGAGGACTTCACCGAGCAGCAGCTCGTCGACGCCATCGCGGCCACCAGCTACTCGACGGAGGGGCTCCGCCCGCCGCCCGGCGCGGAGACCGGTGCGGGGAGTACGCGTACGGGCGATGCGGGCCCGGACACGGACACAGCCACAGCTGCGGGGACCGATACGGGAGCCGGCACCGGACCGGACGATGCCGTGCCGGGATCCGGCGCCGCCGCGGACGACGGCCCTGGTCGCCCCGCTCCCCCGCCTGCCGGGCAACAGTCCGCCCCGCCGGGCCACCGCAGGCCGAAGGGCCACTGGTGGCACCGCTGACGGAGGAACCCCGGGCCGCACCGGGACCGGGACCGGGCCGCTCTACAGACCGGGGGCGCCCCAGACCGGAAACCACCGGGCGAGGTCGGGCTCGATACGCAGATCGTCCCCCAGCACGGCCTTGACCTGGAGTTCCAGCGGGCTGTTCCGCTTCTCCGCACCGTCCGGCATCGGCGCGAAGGGGAAGAACGTACCCCGCTTGTACAGATAGACCAGAGCGAGTGGCCGCTCCTCGGCGTCCTTGAAGGCGACCAGCGAGCAGAGCAGCTGCGGGCCGAAACCTCCGTCCTCCAGGAGTGAGTTGACGGCGTGCAGATCGTTCACGAGCGAGGCCAGGTCGTCGGGCGGCTGCTGGGCCAGCAGCCAGCTGTAGCCGTACGAGTCCTGGGTGAAGCTGACCGGTGAGCCGCCGCGTCCGGTGTCCGCGTCGAGCAGCTCCTCGACGTCCTGCTTGATCCGGGCGAAACCGCCGCCCTCGACCCCCGCGAAGCAGACGGAGCCCGCACCGGTGGGGGTGAACCCCGCACCTGCCTGGAGGGTCAGCGCGGCGGACGGCAGTGCGAACAGCTGGTCGAGATCGGGGCGGACCGGCTTGCTCCGGCCGAGGATGCTGTCCAGAAATCCCACGGGGCGTACTCCTACGGGGTCGGTCGCTCTTCCTGCGGCCAGGGGAGGCGAACGGTCACGGGCGGCGGTCGGTCACGGGCGGGCGAGTTCGGTGGAGATACGGGCGAGCTGGTCCAGCCGCTGTTCGAGCGTCGGGTGGGAGGAGAACAGCCGGCTCAGGCTCTCCTTCGATGAGAACGCGGGCACGAAGTAGAAGGCGTTGTACGGCTCCGCCTTCCGCAGGTCCTCGGTCGGGATCCGCGCCATCTGGCCCTCCACCTTGGTGAGCGCCGACGCGAGCGCGGACGGGCGGCCGGTCAGCAGGGCGGCGGCCCGGTCGGCGGAGAGCTCACGGTAGCGGGAGAGCAGCCGGGTCAGCAGGAAGCTGACCACGTACACCGCGGCGCTGACCAGCGGGACCAGCACGATCGCGAGGCCCAGCGGCCCCGCGTTCCTGCTGTTGCGGGCGAGACCGCTCCACAGGGTGATACGGGTGATGAGCCCGGCCAGCACACCGAGGAACGAGGCGATCGTCATCACCGCCACATCGCGGTGGGCGACGTGGGACATCTCGTGCGCGAGGACGCCCTCCAGCTCTTCGGGCTCCAGCCGGCGAAGCAGACCCGTCGTGGCGCAGACCAGTGCGGTGCGCTCGCTGCGGCCGGTGGCGAAGGCGTTCGGGATGTCGCTGCGGGCGATGGCCACCCGGGGTTTGCTCATGTCGGCCAGTGCGCAGATCCGGTCGATCGCGCCGTGCAGTTCGGGTGCCTCTTCGGGGGTGACCTCGTGCGCCCCCATGGTGACAGCCGCGATCTTGTCGCTGAACCAGAACTGCGCGACGAAGAGGACACCCGCGACCACCAGGATGACCGGCCAGGCGCCATGCAGCAGAACGAGCAGCACTCCGACCAGAACGACGTACAGCAGTCCGATCAGGAACATGGTGGTCACCATGCGCGTGGTGAGACCGCGGTCGAGGGTGTAGCGGCTTCGCGTCATCTCTGTCTCCTGTAGCGGTTCTCCCCCTTCGTCAATTGTCCTCCTTCCGCGTAAAGGCAGGGTATGCGGCAGGTTCGAGAAATTCCCCGTCCGGCCGGGTCCGTACCGGATGCC
>NZ_JBHYWP010000158.1:0-6545 GCF_042751845.1 Streptomyces sp. NPDC059398
GGTGCGGATCACAGCGATCCGCACCCCACGGCCCTTTTGCACCCCCGGAGCGGCGGGTAAGGTTAGGGTTACCTCACCGACCAGCTCGGGGTGGTGCCCGTCAGCGATCCCGTCCGGGAGGTGAACCCGCGTGTACGTCTGCTCGTGCTTCGGTGTGACGGAGCAGCAGGTGAAGGACCACGCGGACGCCGGTGCCTGCACCCCGCGCGAGATCGCGTCGGCCTGCAAGGCGGGTACCGACTGCGGCGGCTGTGTACGCAGCATCCAGGCGCTCCTCGGCCGGGGCGGCTGCCCCCGCCGTGAACCGGCCGACGGGCTCGGGCCCGTACAGCGGCCGGTGGCCCTCCCGGAGCCCGCCGGATCGCCCCTGCTGCCCGAGGCCGCCTGAACCCGTACGGCCCGGCCGTACGCACCGAGCACCGTACGTGCCGAGAGGCGGCCCCGCCTCAGCTGTCCGGCTGCTCGATCACCTGGGCGATGTAGAGCGGCTCACCGAGTTTCTCGACCAGGTCCAGCTGGGTGTCGAGATAGTCGATGTGGTGTTCCTCGTCGGCCAGGATCGACTCGAAGATGTTCGCGGACGTGATGTCGCCCTTGTTGCGCATGATCTCGATACCGCGCCGGAGCCGGTCGATGGCCTCGGCCTCGACCTGCCGGTCCGCCTGGAACATCTCGGTGACCGTCTGCCCCACCCGGACGTGGAAGAGCCGCTGGTAGTTGGGCAGCCCCTCCAGGAAGAGGATCCGGTCGGTGAGGATCTCGGCGTGCTTCATCTCGTCGAACGACTCGGCCCTGGTGTATTTCGCGAGTTTCGTCCAGCCGAAGTTCTCCTGCATCTTCGCGTGCAGGAAGTACTGATTGATCGCCGTGAGCTCTCCGGTGAGCTGCTCGTTGAGAAACTCGATGACCTCGGGGTCGCCCTGCATCGCAGAGGCTCCTTCCAGGCGTGGATCCGGGCAGATTCCGCGCATCCTGTCACCGCCCACCGGGGCCGTCCAGTAAGTACAGGCTTAGTACGAGTTGACCTCGCCGGTGCCGCGCTGGTCATGACCACCCCGCGAGGTCTGTCACCATGGATGCATGGGTCAGCCGGAGAGCCGGGAGCAGCAGGGGGCGGCGCCGGCCGGGCTTCCGCCGGGGCAGCGGCTGCAGCGCGGCTGGCCGGTGACCCACTACGGCCCCGTCCCCAAGTTCAAGCCCGACCGGTGGGAGTTCCGGGTCTTCGGTGCCACCGCCGACGGCGAGAAGCACTGCTGGAACCACGAGGAGTTCTCGGCCCTGCCGTTCTCCACCGTGGTCGCCGACCTGCACTGCGTGACGAAGTTCTCCATGCTGGCAGCCGAATGGGGCGGTGTGCGGGCCCGGACACTGATCGAGCTCGCACCGCCCGCGCCTGAGGTCACCCATGTGATGGTCTGGGCCGAGTACGGCTACAGCGCCAATCTGCGCCTGGCGGACTTCGCAGATGCGAAGACCCTCTTCGCGACCCATAAGGCGGGCGAACTGCTGACCGCCGAGCACGGGTTCCCGCTGCGGCTGGTCGTCCCGCAGCTCTACGCCTGGAAGGGCCCCAAATGGGTCCGCGGCATCGAGTACATGACGGCGGACCGCCGTGGCTTCTGGGAGGAGCGCGGATACCACAATCTGGGCGATCCCTGGCAGGAGCAGCGCTACTCGTACCAGGAAGGTCCGGGCGACGGCCCCGAGCTCTGAGCGGAGCTGTGGCCCGGTGGCGCCTTCCTCTCAGTCTCTCAGGGCCGCAGTGACTTCAGGCGGTCCACGTCCGCCCGGTGCCCCTCCTTGCCGCCCGGGGTCTCGATGACCAGCGGCACCCCTTCGGTCGCCGGGTGGCTGAGCAGCTCCCTGAAGGGCTCCGCTCCGATGTGACCGGCGCCGATGTTCTCGTGCCGGTCCTTGTGGGCGCCGGTGGCTTCCTTGGAGTCATTGGCGTGGATCAGCTTGAGCCGGCCCTCGCCCACGGTGTCCACGAGGAGGTCCAGCGTCTGGTTCATCCCGCCGGGACCCGCGAGGTCGTGGCCGGCCGCGAAGATGTGGCAGGTGTCCAGACAGACCCCGAGGCGCGGATGCCGGTCGAGCACATCGAAGTACGGACCGAAGTCCCAGGTGCGGGAGCAGAGCGAGGAGCCCTGGCCGGCGGTCGACTCCAGGAGCAGGAACGGGTCGTCGTCATGGGTCAGTTCGTCGAGCAGCGGCAGCATATGCGTACGGACCTGGGCGAGCGCTTCGGACCGCGGACGGCCACCGGTCGCCGAGCCGGTGTGCACGACGACGCCCAGTGCGCCGATCTCCCGGCCGCGGCGCAGCGAGTGGCGCAGCGAATCGACCGACCGCTCCACGGTCGCGGCCGTGTGCGAGCCGAAGTTGATCAGATACGGGGCGTGGACGTACGCCGTGAGCGACTCGTTCGCGCACTCCTTGCGGAACTGCTCGTCCTGGTCCGGGTTTCCGGTGGGTGTGGCCCAGCCGCGGGGGTTGGCCACGAAGACCTGGACGGTCTCGGCGCCCAGCTCGCGGGCGTAGGACAGGCCGGTCCTGGCGAGGCCGCCGGCCACGGGGACATGGCCGCCGATGGGGTTGCGCACGGTGTGTTCAGAGTCCCTTGGTCTTGAGTGTGATGGTGCTGCCTTCGGGGGCCCGGTCGCCGCCGTCGACGGACTGGGTGTCGACGGTGTTGCTGAAGGAGAAGAACGGCCGGTCGACGTGGACCTTGAAGCCCTTGCCGGTGAGCGCGCTCTTCGCGTCGTCCAGACTGTCGCCCGTGACATCGGGGACCGTGATCATCCGGGGGCCCTTGGAGACCGTCAGCGTGACGGTGTCGCCCTCCTCGGCCCGGCTGCCGTCGGCCGGTGACTGCTTGGCGACCTGACCGGCGTCATCGGACGAGTTGACCCGCTCCGGTGCGACGACGACCTTGAGGTGCTCGTCCTCCAGGTCGGCGCGGGCGTCCTCCAGGGACTCGCCCGTGACATCCGGTACGTCCACCGGGGAGCCCTTGGAGACGACCAGGGCGATCGCCGAGTCGGCGTGCCGCCGGGTGCCGGACGCCGGGTCCGTACGGATCACCTTGCCGCGCCCGACGTCGTCGCTGAACTCCTTGGTGACCATGCCGGATCCCAGTCCCGCCTTCGCCAGGTCCTGCTTGGCACGGGCGAGCGGCTCGCCCGCGACGCGGGGCACCCGGACGATGTCGGGTCCGCGCGAGACGACCAGGGACACCCCGTCGTGGTTCCTGATACGGGCGCCCGACGCCGGGCTGCTGCTCATGATCTGGCCGCGGTCGTAGGTGTCGCTGAACTTGCGCTCGGTCTTCTTGACGTCCAGACCGGCGGCCGACAGCCGCGACTTCGCGGCCTTCTCGGACTGGCCGAGGAGTGAGGGGACCCGGGTGAACTGGCCCGAGTTGATGTACCAGACGCCTGCCCCGACGCCCAGCACCAGCAGGACGGCCACGACGGACGCGACCAGACCGCGGCGGGCCCGCCGGCCGCGGTGCGGGGGCCGCCGACCGGGCTCGGGCTCGGGCTCGGGCGGTGCGGGCATCACCAGGCGGCTGGTCCGGTTGATCCCGGCGGCGGGCAGCGGGCGGGAGATCACATCCGTCCGGTCCTCGGACCCGTCGGCGCCGGCGGCCGGGAGCGCCCGGGGCGGTACGGCGTCCAGCTCGGCGTCGCTCAGGGCCGTGCGGGCCTCGTGGAGCTGGCCCAGCATCGCCACGGCGTCGTACGGCCGGTCGTCGGGGAGCCGGGTGGTGGCGCTCGCCACCAGTGCGTCGAGCCGGGCCGCGAGTCCCGGTACGGCGGCGGACGGCGCGGGCACGCCTTCGTTGAGGTGCTGGTAGAGGACCTGGGCCGGGGTGTCGCCTGTGTGCGGTTTGGCGCCGGTCAGCATCTCGTAGAGCACCACACCGCAGGCGTAGACGTCTGCCCGGGTGTCGGCCGTGCCCTGCTCGATCTGCTCGGGGGCCAGATAGGAGACGGTGCCCAGGATGGTGCCCGTGCTGTTCGTCTCGGTGTCCACGGCCCGGACCAGGCCGAAGTCGGCGACCTTGACCCGGCCGTCGTCCCCGATCAGGACGTTCTCCGGCTTCATGTCGCGGTGCACGAAACCGGCCCGGTGCGCGGCGCCGAGCGCGGCCAGTACCGGCTCCAGGATGTCCAGGGCGGCGCGGGGCCGCAGCGCGCCCCGCTCGCGCAGCACGTCGCGCAGGGTGCACCCCGCGACGTACTCCATGGCGAGGTAGACATGCGCGCCGTCCGCGCCCTGGTCGAACATGCCGACCACATTGGGATGGTCGAGGCGTGCGACGGACTTGGCCTCCCGGATGAACCGCTCCACGAACGTCGCGTCGACCGCCAGCGCGGGGTGCATCACCTTGAGGGCGAGCACCCGGTCCAGGCGGGTGTCGACGGCCCGGTAGACCGTGGCCATGCCACCGACGGCGATGCATGCCTCCACCCGGTAACGGCCGTCGAGCAGCTGCCCGACGAGCGGGGCCTGCGGGTCACCAAGGGTCGTATCCACGCCGGCGAGTCTACGAGCCCGCGCCGACAGGGCCTAAGCGGTCGGGGTGAATGGCCCGCCACTGAAGCCGAGCTGTGACCGGGTGTACGGGGGCGCGGCGCGGTGCCGGGGATCGGTGCCCGGCCCGTTCCCCCGCCCGGCCGTGCCCGTCGGACCATTCCAGGAGCAGCATTTAATTGGCATTGTATGGAAAATGACTGCTACTCTCATTTCATGGTTACTACCAATCAGCAGGTGGAGTCGCGCCCGGACCCTCGGCGCTGGTGGGCCCTCGGGGCCCTGGTCGCGAGCATGCTCGTGCTCGGTTTCGACATGACGATCCTCAATGTGGCGCTGCCGACGATCGCCGGGGACCTCGGCGCCACCAGCGGTCAGCAGCAGTGGATGGCGGACGCGTACCTCGTGGTCTTCGCCGCCCTGATGCTCCCGGCCGGACTCCTCGGCGACCGCTTCGGACGGCGTCGGATGCTCATCGCGGGACTCGGCGTCTTCCTCGCCGCCTCCCTCGTAGGCGCCTTCGCGGGTGATGTGAGCTGGGTGATCGCGGCCCGCGCCCTGATGGGTGTCGGCGGCGCCCTCGTGATGCCGCTCGCCATCTCCGTGCTGCCCTCGCTCTTCCCGCGCGGGGAACAGACCAGGGCCATCGGCATGATCTCCGCGGCCTCCGCGCTAGGCATGCCGCTCGGCCCGATCATCGGCGGCTGGCTGCTCAACCACTACTGGTGGGGCTCGGTCTTCGTCCTGAACGTGTCGATGGTCGCGATCGGCATCACCGCATGCCTGTTCCTGCTCCCCGAGAGCAAGGACCCGACCGCGCCCAAGGTCGACATCGTCTCCACCGTGCTCACCGCGCTCGGTCTCGGTGCCCTCATCTACGCGATCATCGAAGGCCCCGCGAAGGGCTGGAGCGACGGCCTCGTCATCGGCGCGTTCGCCGGCGCCGTCGCCCTGCTCGGCGCGCTCGTTCTGCGCGAGCGGCGCAGCGAGAGCCCCATGCTCGACCTCGCCCTGCTGGGCCGGCGCGGTTTCCTCAGCAACACCATCGCGGCGACGCTCTGCATGTTCGTCCTGTCGGGTGTGATGTTCCTGCTGCCGCAGTACCTGCAGGCCGTGCTGGGCACCGACTCGCTCGGCACCGGCATCCGGATGCTCCCGCTGGTGGGCGGCATGCTGCTCGCCGCGAGACTGGCGCAGCCGCTGGTCGTCAAGTTCGGGACACGGGCGGTCGTCGTCATGGCACTGGTGGTGCTGGCCTTCGCCGCGTTCCTCGGGGCGCGCAGCACGGTCGACTCGGGATACGGCTTCACGGCGCTGTGGCTGTCGATCGCCGGAATCGGCATCGCGTTCGCGATGATCCCCGCGATGGGCGGTGCCCTCGGCACGCTCGCCAGGGACCAGGCGGGCCGCGGCTCCGGACTGCTCAGCACGGTGCGCCAGACCGGCAGCGCGCTCGGCGTCGCCCTGCTCGGCGCCCTGGTCGCCGGCGCGTACTCAAGCCGGCTCAGCACGGGCGGGCTGCCGGACCGGGCGGCGGACGTCGCCCGCGATTCGGTGATCGGTGCCCACGTGGTGGCGGGCAAGCTCGGCGACCACGCGCTCACGGCCTCGGCGAACAGCGCGTACCTGCACGGCATGGACCTCGCCCTGGTCGTGATCGGCATGGTCGCCCTGGCCACAGCCCTGATCTCGGCGGTCCTGATGCCCCGGCGCCCGGCCCCCCGTCATCACCGGGGGCCCACCCCGCCCGCGGAGCAGCCGGCCGACTCCGGCGCGGAGGTGGCACCGGTCAGCGCCGATGCCGGACAATGAGGCCATGGCCGCCTCAGCACGGAGCGCCGCGGAGCCCAGGATGGGGCTTCGCGAGCGCAAGAAGATCAAGACCCGGACCGCGATCCGGGAGGGGGGGGGGGGGGCGGTCGGCGGGCGTGTGAGTGAGTCGGCCACTAGACCATACAGCGAGAGACTCTAAAACAGGGGCTGTGGGAGACCGCCACGCCACGAGT
>NZ_JBHYWP010000158.1:6555-10998 GCF_042751845.1 Streptomyces sp. NPDC059398
TCCTACCGCTTTATCATGGATCAGGGGTACGACGCGACAACGGTCGAGCAGATCGCCGAGGCCGCCGAGGTGTCGCCCTCCACCGTCTTCCGCTACTTCCCGACCAAGGAAGATATCGTCCTCACCGACGAGTTCGACCCGATCCTGGAGCAGGAACTGCGGGCTCGGCCCGCCGGCGAGTCGATCGTCGACTCCCTGCGGCACGTCATCGACCGCAGCCTCGGTCTCGCGCAGGGCGGCGAGGACCCGGAGGTGTCCAAGCTGAGGATGCGGCTCCAGGTCGAGGTACCGGCGGTGCGCTCCCGGATGATGGAGTCGATGTCGGTCACGGGCCAGATGATGTGCCGCGTGCTGGCCGAACGCACCGGGCGCGAGGCGGGTGACCTGGAGGTCAGGGCGTATGCGATGGCGCTGGCCGGTGTGCTGATGGAGGCCACGCGTTACTGGGCCGAGCACGGCTACGAGGGCGAACTCCACGGGTATGTCATACGCGCCCTGGACGTCGTACGGAACGGCCTCTAGCCAGGGGCAGCCCTTAGAACGCGGGCCGCTCCGGATCGAGCGCCGCCCGCCCCTCGTCCGGTGACGACGCCAGGGCGAAGTGCCGCCGGGGGATCCGCCCCGCGCGGTACGCCAGCCGGCCCGCCTCGACGCCCCGCCGCATCGCGGACGCCATCAGCTCGGGCTCCTGGGCCCGAGTCACCGCCGATGCCAGCATCACGGCCGCGCACCCGAGCTCCATCGCCAGCGCCGCGTCCGATGCCGTACCGGCCCCCGCGTCGAGGATCACCGGCACCCCCGCCCGCTCCACGATCAGCTGGAAGTTGTGCGGGTTGCGGATCCCGAGGCCCGAGCCGATGGGGGAGCCCAGCGGCATGATCGCCGCGCAGCCCGCCTCCTCCAGCCGCCGGGCCAGCACCGGGTCGTCGTTGGTGTACGGCAGGACCGTGAAACCGTCGTCGACAAGCGTCTCGGCCGCGTCGAGCAGCTCCACCGGGTCGGGCAGCAGGGTGTGCTCGTCCGCCACGACCTCCAGTTTGATCCAGTCCGTGCCCAGTGCCTCGCGGGCCAGCCGGGCGGTGAGGACCGCCTCGCCCGCCGTGAAGCAGCCGGCCGTGTTCGGCAGCACCCTGACCGCCAGCCTGTCGAGCACCGAGAGGACCGAGCCCTGCACCGTGGGATCGAGGCGGCGCATGGCGACCGTCGTGAGCTCGGTGCCCGACGCGATCAGGGACCTCTCCAGCACATCGAGGCTGGGCGCACCGCCGGTCCCCATGATCAGCCGGGAGGAGAAATCGGTGCCGGCGAGAGTGAAGGGATCGTCTGCCATGTCCTGATCAGCCTCCTTGGACTGCGGTGAGGATCTCGACGCGGTCGCCGCCGCCGAGTGCGGTGCGGGCCCACAGGCCCCGGGGCACGACGGTCTCGTTGACCGCGGCGGCGACCCCGGACGGGGCGGTGGTGAGCCCGCCGACCAGTACGTCGAGCGTGGTGCCCGGCGCGATCGTGCGGGGCTCCCCGTTGACCGACACCTCCACCTGCGGAACGTCCACGGGCGGCGGCGGGTCCGACGCCGGGGAGCCCGCCTGTGCTGTGTTCACGGGCGGCACATTCAGCGGCACATTCATACGGGCTGCTCCTCTCGTACGGGAGGGAAGCGCCGGGGAGTGAAGGCGCGGGCCTCGGCGGGCAGTTCCCCGGTGGTGAGCAGTTCGGCCATCACATCGCCGGTGACCGGTGTGAGCAGGACACCGTTGCGGTAGTGGCCGGTGGCCAGCAGGAGGCCGGGCAGCACGGTCGGGCCGAGCAGCGGCGCGTTGTCCGGCGACGCGGGACGCAGCCCCGCACAGGTCTCGGTGAGCGGGAGTTCGGTGATGCCGGGTACCAGCTCATGGGCGTCGCGGAGCAGTTCGTACACCCCGCCAGCGGTGACCGTGGTGTCCCAGCCCAGCTCCTCGCTGGTCGCGCCGATGACGAGTTCGCCGTTCTCCCGGGGGACCAGATAGAGATGGCTGCCCCGGACGACCGCGCGGACGGTGCGGCTGAGGAACGGCGCGTACACCCGCGGCACGGTCAGTCGCAGGACCTGCCCCTTGACCGGGCGTACGGGCGGAAGCACCGCATCCGGTACGCCCGCCAGCCGGCCGCTGAGGCTGCCGGCCGCCAGTACCACCTGGCCGGCGCCGAGCACGGTGCCGTCGGCCAGCACCACGCCCGTGGCCCGGTCGCGCTCCACCGTCAGACGCTCGGCCCAGCCGCGGTGGAAGGTGACCCCGGCCCGCTCGCACGCGGTGAGCAGCGCCTTCGCGAGCCGCCGTGGATCGACCTGGTGGTCGCCGTCCACCCGCAGCCCGCCGCGTACGCCCGGCGCGAGCATCGGTTCGAGGCGTCTGCACTCGCGCCCCGTGAGCCACTCGGACTCCAGACCCGAGCGGTGCTGGAGCGCGTGCAGCTCCCGCAGATGCTCCCGGTCGTCGAGGTCGAGCGCCACGGAGAGGGTGCCGCAGGCGCGGTAGCCGAGATCCTGGCCCGATGCCTCGGCCAGCTCGGCCGCGAACGCCGGATAGCGGCGGGCGGACTCCAGGTTCAGACCGAGCAGGACCTGCTCGCCGTAGTGCAGCTCCGTGACGGCGGCCAGCATGCCTGCCGCGACCTGTGCGGCTCCGCCGCCCGGCTGTGGATCGGCGACAGCGGTACGCAGTCCGCGCTGCGCCGACCGCCAGGCCGTGACGAGACCGATGATCCCGCCGCCGACGACCAGGACGTCCGGCAGTGCGCCGGACTGCGCGTCCGCCCGGCCGGGCCGGTGCTGTTCGACAGGGGGCGTGTGCTGTTCGGTGTGGTGTGCGTGCATGGGCGTCCAGCCCCTCCCTTCGCCGGCATGACCCGGATCAGGTTCGTACGGTCGGAGGCCGTCCAGCCTCCCTCTCAGCCCGGTACGCCCGGACTCCCGCGAGTGGTTCAGCACAGCCAGCGTAACCCCGGGCCGCGCCGCCCCGTAAGGCGCCTGGGGACGGCCCCCTGTCCTGACGGGTCGTCAGCTGGTTAGGGTGACCGGGTGAGTGAGCCGAGGAACGTCGTCATCGCCGGCGCGGGCATGGCCGGAGTGCAGACCGCTGTCGCCCTGCGGGACCAGGGCTTCACCGGCCCCGTCACGCTGATCGGCGAGGAGCCGCATCAGCCGTACGACCGGCCGCCGCTCTCCAAGTCGGTGCTGCTCGGCAAGGCCGACGGCGCCGCCTTCGACGTCGACTTCGGCGCGCTCGGGGTCGAGCTGCTGCTGGGGTGCGAGGTGACCGGCGTACGCCCGGGCGACCGGGAGCTGGACACCGCGCGCGGCCCGCTCGCCTACGGGTCGCTGGTCGTCGCCACCGGCGCCCGCCCGCTCACCCTGCCCGGCGGCGAGGGGGTCCCCGACGTCCATCAGCTGCGCACGCTCGACGACGCGGAGCGGCTGCGCGCCGTCCTCGCCGGCCGGCGGGACGTCGTGGTGGTCGGCGCGGGCTGGATCGGCGCCGAGTTCGCCACGGCGGCGCGTGAGGCGGGGTGCGCGGTGACGGTCGTGGAGGCGGCGGACCGGCCCCTCGTCGGGGTGCTGCCGGCGGAGATCGCCGCGCCGATGGCCGACTGGTACGCGGACAGCGGAGCCGAACTCGTCACCCGGGCGCGGGTGGCCCGGATCGAACCGGGCGCCGTGGTCCTGGAATCGGGGCGGCGGATCCCGGCGGGGGCGGTCCTCGTCGGCATCGGGGCCACGCCCGCGACCGGGTGGCTGGCCGGGTCCGGTATCGCGCTGGGCCCGGACGGCTCGGTCACGGCCGACGAGCGGCTGCGCACCTCCGTCGCGGATGTGTACGCGGTCGGCGACTGCGCCTCCTTCCCCTCCCGCCGGTACGGCGAGCGACTGCTGGTCCACCACTGGGACAACGCGCTGCAGGGGCCGCGCACCGTGGCGGCCGATGTGATCGGCGAGACGCCGCGGATCTACGACCCGGTGCCGTACTTCTGGTCCGAGCAGTTCGGCCGCTTCGTCCAGTACGCGGGCCACCACGCGGCCGCCGACACCCTGATCCGGCGTGGCGACCCGGCGGGCCCGGCCTGGTCGGTGTGCTGGCTGCGGGACGGGCGGCTGGTCGCGGTGCTCGCCGTCGGCAGGCCGCGGGACCTCGCCCAGGGGCGGAAGCTGATCGAGGCGGGGGCCCCGGTGGATCCGGTCCGCGCCGCCGATCCCGCCGTACCGCTCAAGTCGGCGGTCCGGCCGCAGCCGGGCGCCTCCTGACCGCGGCGGGGACCGCCGCGCGGCCCCCCCCCGCGCGGCGGCGGCGGCCCGGGGGGCCCCGCCCGGGGGGCGGGGCCGGGGGGCCCGGCCGGGGGGGGGCCCCGCCGGGGGGGTCCGGCCACGCACCGGGGAGGACGGGAGACGCAGAGGTCACCCCTTGACGG